>JALZDN010000030.1 GCA_030862525.1 Actinomycetota bacterium
CGAGCGACGCGCCCTCAAGCGGCGTAACGCTCGTACCGGGGCCCGTACCGGCGCCTGATCCGCGCAATCAGCACAACCAGTTGAGGGGTCCGGCACTGCTAGGTGTCGGACCCCTCAACTATGTCGGCATGGTGCACCGGGACGACCACTGAATCGCCCTCAACGGTGTGTCGTGAGCGGCAATCGCAACACCGCTACGGTGCCGCAGGGCTGCCTACGTTGCAGATCGAGGGATCCTTGTAGCTCGGAGCCGACCAGAGTGCGCACGATCTGCAACCCCAAGCGCTCGGAGTGCTCGAGCGAGAACTCCGACGGAAGCCCGCGGCCGTCGTCGGAAACGATCACTTTTAGCAACCCTGCGGAACGCTCGGCGCGAAGTACCACCTCGCCGACCCGGCCTGGTTCGAAGGCGTGTTCAAAAGCGTTCTGCACTAACTCGGTGAGCGCCATGACCAGTGGGGTGGCGAGCTCGGTCGCCAATACCCCGAATGCGCCCTCTCTCCGCACCACGACCGGGCTAGCGTCCCCCGACACCTCGGCGATCATCGGGAGCACCTTGTCGACGACGTCATCGATGTCCACCCGCTCGTCGAGGGAGATCGACAGCGTCTCGTGCACCATCGCGATGGACGCCACCCGACGCACCGACTCCTGCAGCGCTTGGCGAGCCTCGATGTTCACCGTGCGGCGAGACTGTAACCGCAGCAGCGCCGCCACCGTCTGCAGGTTGTTCTTCACCCGGTGGTGGATCTCCCTGATGGTGGCGTCCTTGGACAGCAGCGCACGATCACGGCTGCGCACCTCGGTCACATCGCGGACCAACACCAACGCCCCGGCCGGTTCACCCCGTGGGCGCAGCGGCAGCGCGCGGAACAGCATCGTGGCACCGTCGGCGTCGGCCTCGATTCGCCCGCTGGGGCTACCCTGCACCGCGGCGCGGATCCGCTGGGCGACCTCGGCGGCATCGAATGGGTCAGAGACCAGCCGGCGAGTCAACGGTGCGAGCTGCTCGCCCCGCAGGTCCGCGGCATGCCCCATCCGATGATAGGCGGACAGCGCATTGGGGCTGGCGTAGATCACAATCCCGGTGGGATGCAGCCGGAGCAAGCCGTCACCCGCGCGCGGACCACCCTGGCGGTCCTCGGTGGTGCCTGGGTCCGGGAACGTGCCGTCGGCCAGCATCTGGCACAGGTCTGCGGCGACTCCCAGGTACGCGATCTCCAGCGGGCTCGGCACCCGGGATACCGCTAGGTTCGCCTCCCGCCCGATGACGGCAATCTGACGCTCTCCCAGCTGCACCGGCACCGCTTCTCGACGTACTGGAACGCTGCGCAACCAGCGCGGCTCCTCGTCACGCAGAACGCAACCGCCCTCCAGCGCCCGGCTCAGCAACGGGCGCTCGGTGTCCGCACAGGTGCCGACCACGTCCTCGGGATAGGCGGTGGGTCCCGTGGTCGGCCGGACATGAGCTACGCAGAGAAAATCTTGCACCGAGGCATCGGAGTCGGTGACGGCAGTGACATTTAACGGTACCCACATCAGCAGATCGGCGAAGGACAGATCCGCGAGCAACTGCCACTCGGCGACGATCCGCTGCAGGTGACCGACCGCAACCCCGGGCAGCTGGGTGTGCTGGGCGAGCAACTCACTCAGCGTCGACATCGCGACCCACCCACCTCAGGTCACCTCATTCGACGACGGCGATCAGGTCACCCTGCTGCACAACGTCGCCCTCCGAGACCGCCAGTTTCGCGACGGTTCCGTCGACCTCGGACAGGACCGGGATCTCCATCTTCATCGACTCGAGGATCACCAGCGTGTCACCATCGGACACCGCGTCGCCCTCGGCGACCACGATCTTCCACACGCTGGCCGCCATCTCGGCTCGGATCTCCTCAGTCATGGATCGCCCCTCCTCGACGCTTGACACCGTCATCCAACCACGGTGAGCGGCCCACGGTCGGCGCAGCTATGGCGCACCGTGACAGACTCACCATGACCGCAATCAATCGCCCAAGATCGATCGATACAGGAGGAGCGCCACTGTGTCCAAGCGAGCCCGCAAGAAGCGTGACCGGAAAAAGAACGCCGCCAACCACGGCAAGCGCCCGAATAGCTGAGATCGGCGGTGGGCCCGTCAGCGCACTGACGGGCCCGAGTGACCCTGGTGACCGCGGCGCACCTGGCGAATCAGCGCTCGGGTGACGGCCAGGCGTGGCTTTCGACGCTGATGGCAACCTCGACGATGGTGCCGTCGGCGCTCTGGTCGACGCTCACCTCCGCGCCAAGGACGGCTTGGCGCATCATGATCTCCCGGATCGACTGGCGCAACCGGTGCTTGAGCGCGTCAGGCGCGTGGTCGCCACCGCACTTGCGTGCCAGCAGCGCCTTGAGATGCTCATCGAGGCCGAACTCCTCTAGACACGGGCGGCACTCCTCCAAGTGTCGCTTCAGCAGCTCACGCCGCTCATGATTGCACTCGTTGTCCAGGAACAGCCACAGCTCGCCGAGTACCTCGCGGCAGTCGGTGTCGTGCGGGTTTCCACAGCTCACGACGCGACCTCCGCATCGCGTAGGAAACCGCGCTCGCGGGCAACCCCGGTGAGCATGTCGCGCAGCTGCTTGCGCCCCCGGTGCAATCGCGACATCACGGTACCGATGGGGGTACCCATGATGTCAGCGATCTCCTTGTACGCGAAGCCCTCGACGTCGGCCAGGTAGACGGCCATCCGGAAGTCCTCAGCCAGTTGGCTGAGAGCCTCCTTGACATCTGAGTCGGGCAACCGGTCCAGGGCTTCCATCTCCGCCGAACGCAGGCCCGAGGAGGTGTGTTGCTCAGCCTGGGCGAGCTGCCAGTCGGTGATCTCCTCGGTGGGTTGCTGGACCGGCTGGCGCTGCCGCTTGCGGTACCCGTTGATGTAAGTATTGGTCAGAATGCGATACAGCCACGCTCTCAGGTTGGTGCCCGCGCGGAAAGAGCGGAAAGCGCCATAGGCCTTGAGGTAGGTCTCCTGCACGAGATCCTCGGCGTCGGCCGGGTTACGCGTCATCCGCAGCGCCGCCGCGTAGAGCTGATCGAGCAACGGCATGGCATCGCGCTCGAAGCGCGCGGTGCGCTGCTCGGGCGTCTCCTGGGCATCCTGGTCCTGGGCGCCCTGCTTCTCGACGGCTTGATCCGCGCTGTCCGGCGGCGCCACAGTAGTCCTTTCGGGTGCACTTTCGGAGCGCGATTCGGGCTGCCTGGGCGGGGCATGCTCGCTGCTGTCGGCTGTCATCGCGGCGACCACCCCCATGCCCAGGCATGCACTGGGGGTTGAGGGTACGCGCCAGCCGGGCGCTCGGCCCGGCGAAATGGGTCTGCGCTGGCGCGCGACACGGTCACGCCTTCGGTCACGGGCCTGTTGGACTGTGGGTGCCACGGCCCCAGCAACGCCCTACCCGACGCCTGCATTCCGCCGCATGATCATGGTTGTGGCAGGACCATCGTCTCGGTACCACCATCAGCCGGTGGCCGCAGCCGGTGCTGCAGCCACTTCGCCGCCGCGCAGCCCACCGCGGCGGGATCGGCCTTGAGTGAATGGTCACCCGGCAACAACACGATCTCGCGTCCGGCGGCGGGCTCGGGGCGACCGAATGGATCGCGCTCACCCTGGACGACCAACACCGGCACGTCCACCCCGTCCAGCTCGTCGATCCGGCTGCGGTCCGGGCGCCGCGGCGGGTGCATCGGGAAAGCCAGGCACAGCACGGCCACGGCTGCTCCGGCCGTCGCGGTGCGACACGCCACCCTGGCGCCCGAGGACCGGCCCCCGAAGACGATGGGGAGACCGGTGAAGACGCCGTCCGCCAAGTGTTCGGCGACGGCCAGCCACGCTTGGTCAAGCTGCCGGGCCGGCGCCGGGGCACGCCGGCCCGCGACCCGGTAAGGCTGGGTGACCAGCGCCACATGGATCCCGGTGGCGGTCGCCGCCCTGGTGACCGCCACAAGATCGGGCACCCCGGTGGAACCACCCGCGCCATGCCCGAGCAGCAGCGCCCCCACGGCATGCTGGCACCAGCGCGGAGCTGCTGCTTGAGCCCAGCACGGAGCTGCTGCTCGGGTCCAATGCACCTCGGCCCTGGCTGTGCCGTGGGGTGTCGGGATGCTCAGTTCCGTCACTGGAGCTGATCCAGGTCCAGCAACGCGGGCTGCTCCCGCTCCGCTCGCTCGACCAGCTCGTGGCCGCCGCGACGGACGTCGTTCACCGCAGTGGAGACCGGCCGCAACTCCAGCGCATTCACCAGCTCGGCGGCCGGTGGTGCGAGCAGCTCGCTGGGATCCTCGGAGTCCGGATCCAGCCATGTCTCCCACGCCTGAGCGGGCAGGATCAGTGGCATTCGGTCGTGGATCTCGGTGAGCGGACCGATCGCTTCGGTGGTGACCACCACGCAGGTGATCAGCGGTGCTGCGGTGGCGTCGGCGCCTCGCCAGGTCGACCACAACCCGGCAAGGGCCACCCCGGAGCCATCCCGCGGGGTGATGAAGACCGGCTGCTTGCGGCCCCCAGACGCGGCCTGCCACTCGTACCAGCCGTCGGCCGGCAGCAAGCAGCGGCGCCTGGCCACCGCATCGCGGAACGCGGGCTTGCCGGCAGCACTCTCCGCTCGCGCGTTGATCATTCGGGATCCCACGCCGGGATCCTTGGCCCAGTGCGGCACCAGTCCCCACCGCATCACCCGGATGCTGCGCACTGTGCGGTCCGGATCGGGGATTCCCTGCTCATCGCGCGGATGCCGGGTGACCACAGACAGCACCGCTTTGGTCGGCGCGACGTTGTAGTCCGCCTCCGGTGCCATACCGTCGGTTGCGTCGAGCGCGTCGAACTCGACGGCCAGCGTCGCGGGATCTCTGGTCGAGGCGTACCTGCCGCACATAGGCGCCATCGTGGCACGCGGGTACGGGATGATGGCGCCATGACCACCACCGTTGCAGTGCCGTGGGCCGCGCCACGGGCGCTAGGACCCGTGCGGGCCACCGTCACCGTCCCGGGATCGAAGTCGATCACCAATCGAGCGCTGCTGCTGACCGCGTTGGCCGGCACCGGTGGCATTGTCCGGGGGGCGCTGCGCAGCCGGGACACCGACCTCATGGTTGGTGCGCTGGGTGCCCTCGGGGTGCAGGTGACAAGGGCGCCAACCGGTCGAGATGATGATCTGGCGGTGGCGGCACATGGCGGGCTGCGCGGACCTGCCACTGTGGACTGTGGTCTGGCCGGCACCGTCATGCGCTTCGTCCCGCCGCTGGCCGCGCTGGCCGATGGCCCGGTCCGTTTCGAGGGCGACGAGCGGGCCCGGCAGCGGCCGATGGGCGCGGTGCTCGGGGCGCTGCGCGCACTGGGTTGCCAAATCGACGGGAACGCACTGCCATTCGTCCTGCAGGGCTGCGGGGGGTTGCCCGGTGGCGAGGTGCGGATCGACGCGTCAGGCTCCTCACAGTTCGTCTCCGGCTTGCTGCTGTCCGCCGCCAGGTACGACGGTGGCATTACGGTCCATCACGAGGGCCCGCCGGTCCCGTCCCTGCCACACATCGAGATGACTCTGCAGATGCTGGCCGAGCGGGGAGTCGAGGTGGACACCGATGGCGCCACCTGGTGGCGGGTGGCCCCTGGCCCCATCGCCGGCGGTGACCATGACGTCGAGCCGGACCTGACCAACGCGGCGGTGTTCTTGGCAGCCGCCGCGGTCACCGGTGGGGAGATCACCGTGCCGGGCTGGCCACGGCGCACCACTCAGGCCGGCGACGCGATCCGCCCGTTGCTGGGCCGGATGGGCGCTGGAGTGGTCCTTGACGAGCGGGGGCTCACCGTCATGGGTCCAGACCGTCTTAACGGCCTCGACGCCGACCTGCACGACAGCGGGGAGCTCACCCCGACAGTGACCGCGCTGGCAGCGCTGGCCACCACGCCTTCGCGGCTGCGGGGAATCGCGCACCTGCGCGGACACGAAACCGACCGGCTGGCCGCGCTGGCCGCTGAGGTTAGCGCCCTGGGCGGTGACATCTGTGAGACCCCGGACGGCCTGGAGATCCGCCCCCGGCCGTTGCGCGCCGATCCCGGCCGACCCTGGACCGCCTACGCTGATCACCGGATGGCCACCGCAGGCGCGATCCTCGGCCTGGTGGTGCCAGGAATCGCCGTCGACGACATCGCCGCGACGACCAAGACACTGCCGGAGTTCAGGGCGAGCTGGTCAGCGATGCTGGCGGGTGGTGACGGCTGAGCCGGTCCGGGAGCGGCCCCCATAGTGGTCCCCGTGGCGGCCCCGACCGTCACAGCCTCGACGAATCCGATGTCCGAGTCCGGCCGGGACGGCGCGGTTCCCGTCCGCGTACCAAGCGCCGCCCTGAACACGCCGACGCGACCGGCGCGATGGTGTTGGCGGTGGACCGCGGCCGGTGGACCTGCGCACCCGACGGCGACCCCAACGTCCGGGTGACTGCGATGCGGGCCCGCGAGCTCGGGCGCACCCCGGTGGTGGTGGGTGACCGGGTCGGGTTGGTCGGCGAGGTCAGCGGCGCACCGGATGGCCTGGCCCGGATCGTCCGGGTCGACGAGCGGTCCAGCGTGTTGCGCCGCACCGCCGACGACACCGACCCCTACGAGCGCATCGTGGTCGCCAACGCCGAGCAGCTGCTGATCGTGGCCTCGCTGGCCGATCCACCGCCGCGTACCGGGTTTATCGACCGGTGCCTGGTGGCTGGCTACGCCGGTGGTCTGGAACCAGTCCTCTGCCTGACCAAGCGGGATCTCGCCGCACCGGACGCCGTGCTGGAGCGGTACGCCGCGTTGGACCTGCCGGTGCTCGTCACCGCCCCGGAGACGGGGGTGGATGCAGTGCGAAGCCGGCTGGCTGGACAGGTTTCGGTTCTGGTGGGGCACTCCGGAGTCGGCAAGTCGACACTGGTGAACCGGCTGGTGCCGGACGCGTTCCGGGTCACCGGGGCGGTCAGCGGGGTGGGCAAGGGCCGGCACACCTCCAGCTCCGCGGTGGCAATGCCGCTGCCCGGCGGCGGGTGGGTGGTGGATACCCCGGGGATCCGCTCCTTCGGATTGGCGCACGTGACGCCCGACGATGTGGTCCGCGCCTTCGCCGACCTGGCCGACGCGATCGCGAACTGCCCACGGGGCTGCACCCATCTTGGGCCACCCGCCGACCCGGAGTGCGCGCTGGACGCGCTCGACGGCGCTGCTCGCCGCCGGGCGATGTCCGTCCGCGTCCTGCTCGCTGCGCTCGCTTAAGTTCGTGGCATTGTCAGGTGGTGCTTGTCGATCAGACCATCACCTACCTGGAGATGACATCTCCTGACCAGCTCCGCGCCGGTCGGGTGCCGCCCGCTGAGGTGACGATCGACAGCGTGGACGCGACCTCGGTGGTAACGATCCGCTCAACCCACGATCGGATCGCCACACCGCATCATTGGTCGAGCCTGGACTGGTCGGAACGGCAGTGGTCGGATCTTCTTGCCCGGCCCGGCGTGCGATCCTGGATCGCTCACGCCGGTTCAGAAGTCATCGGGCTGGTGCAGCTGGAGATCCATCCCGACCACGACGTCGAGATCATCAAGTTCGGATTGGTTCCAGAGTTCGTCGGCCGGGGATTCGGCGGCCATTTGCTCACCCTGGCCACCCGACTCGCCTGGGACGTGGATGGAGTCCACCGCGTATGGCTGCACACCTCCTCGTTCGATCATCCGCATGCCTTGCACAACTACTGCAGCCGTGGGTTTCGCCAGTTCCAAGTCGTGCACAGACCCCGCGAGATGCCGGGGTGAGCTATCGAGTCCTGCACCACCGAACCTGCCTGCCTCACTTTGATGCCAGCACCGCGGC
This sequence comes from Actinomycetota bacterium, assembly GCA_030862525.1. Lineage (GTDB taxonomy): Bacteria > Actinomycetota > Actinomycetes > Mycobacteriales > Pseudonocardiaceae. Next base: position 7,869 of record JALZDN010000030.1, read on the forward strand.
GAGTCCCTGGCAGTCGGCGACCGTGACGGTCACAGCGGGATGGCGCAGGACGCCCGTTGGTTCGATGCCGCGGACCGGCTCGCGGAAGGTGATGCACAGGCCGCGGGCACCGTTGGTAGCCATGGTCAGTCCTCGATCGGCGAAGGAAAGGTGTGCCGGCCCTGCGGTCTTGATAAAGCCGAATGGCCCGGTAACAGTAGTAGCCGCCACGTTGGTGAGGGCTGTTCGTACTCTCCAGAGCCCGAAAAGGATGGCCAGCTCGCCATCGCCTACTTGAACCGCCGCGGTGGCCGGGGTGATACCGAAAGGCAGGCCGGCCAGCCGGTAAGGAGTAGTGAACCGGAACAAGAAGGTCTGCGTCGTCACCGTATTCAGTTACCCAATAACGTCCCACTCAAACCTGTGGTGGCAGCATATATCTTGCGCGACGAGTCCACTGACGCCTGTAATCCCCTGCTCACTTCAGCGGGTCATGACCCCAATTCATCAGCGAGTATCGCCATCTCGTGTCAGTGATGTCGCCCTTGGGTCGCTGCGCGAGATGCCGGTGCACGTAACCTACGACCTTGCGCATGTGCCGATAATCGTCGTCGGTGAGATCCCCGACCTTAGCCGATTTAATCTTGACGATCTGGCGCCCACTGTGATGTCCCTTGGACTCCCCCCCACCGTCAGACTGGCCCACCGACTTGGACTCCTCGGTGTCCAACCACCGTTCCAGCTCCTTACCCGACATGTTGACGGCGTCGTCGAAGTCTGCTCGCGTCTGCCGCCGGTCTTCATCGGTCCTGCTCATCTGCTTCCTCTCACGTCCTCGGTTGAGAACAGTGATCATTTTGCACAGCGCGGGGGCGCCTTCGACCGCCACGCCGGCTCACCGTGCATCCAAGGGATACCCCACTAATCGATACGCAAACGATGCAGCGGTCGCGATAATGACAGCCGGTAGGTTCACCAGCCCGGGTTGTATTGGCGAATGGTGAAGCGATCCAGTGGGTGTGTTTCAACCCCGGAGGGCACCAGCACTAGATCGTCCATCTCCAGCGGTGACCGTGCGCCCGCCGAGACTGGCGTACCGGTCAGCGACGCCCGCACCAGCTCATGTAACCGTTGCCCGCATCGACGGTAAAATCGCAACTGAGTACGGCGTCCGAAAAATCGCCAACCCATCCGTAGTACTGGTCCAACAGCAGGTGAGCGTTGGGATTGGGACGAGGCGACAAACTCGACCTTACCGGTGTCCAGATGCTTGACCACCTCATAAGTCACGTTCCCGCGCTCAAGATGATGCTCGAGAGTCTCGTAGGTCCACCCCCACACCTTCTCCTGCTGGTGGCGGGTCTCGTCGATGAGAGCGGTGATACGCACTCCCATGTAAAACCGCAGCAACGAGAAGCGGCCTTCGAGTAGCAGGTTACGCCCCAGCAACGGATCTCGACGTGAGTACACCGCACGAATGAGCTCAGGTGGAGTGAACTCGTAATCCCGCACCAGGTCACAAGCGGTCTCCCATACTCCGCGGGGTTCTGGTGGACCGGGTCGCTCGCGGCCGACCAGGCTGCGGTGCACGTCAAAGTTCCAGTCCGGTAGACGTACCTCGCTGGGGTCGTAGTTGATGCTGCGATCGCGCAAATCGGCCAACACCGCGACGTAGTCGATATTGCCGAGCAGGCGGTCACGCACCGCGAGTCACTCGTGCCTGCGCAGCGAATCACCAACCAGCCAGAGTGTGGGCGGCCATAGGCCGGTGAACAGCGCCCGGCGCTCAGCGTTGCCCCGTTCGTCCTGATCCACCGTCTTGGCCCGGATCCATAGCCCCAGGCACAGCACAACCGACCCCATGGACATGACTTCGAGGTGCCAGCTACGCAGTCCGACACGGTGCAACACCTGAACCATCTGCACCTCCACACTGCTGTTGTCGGCTTCCCGGACAGACATACCCAGTGTCCGCGCATCTGCCCACGGGCGCGACAGGAAAGCCGCGTACCTCGTGATGGGCAAGATCATGTCGCCCGGCGCTCGATTGTTGGGTGTGGTATCGGCGCGTGACACCGGTGGTTTGCGTCAGCTGAATGCGGGGCATCTGCCGATGTTGTGCAGACCTTCCTGCCGTATCCTGATTTCGCGGCGAGCGCAGTGGTGTTGGATGACCGTCGGCTTGGTAAGCAGCGCGTCGAGGCCCTGCAGATTCTGCGAGCACTCACGCGGGAGCACTACGGTTGGAAACATCACCCTGCCGTGCGAATGTGGGCCGGTCACGAGGAGGCCCTGGCCTCCTATGCGATGGAAATCTGCGTGGAATGGGTCCGCCGGGGACATGCCGACACCTGTGCCGCGAGCATCTGCACTGACTTGGTCGCGGCCGGCCTGCCGGCGCCGCGGCCTCAGCTGGAGCTCGCCGCGGCGCGGCGGTTGCCACCTTGGCTCGGCGACGAGCGGCTGCACCGCAGCCATCGTGCGGCACTGGCCCGCAAAGACCCGCAGCACTACCGAGGCCGCTTCGACGATGTCGAGCCCGACATGCCGTACTTTTGGCCAGTACGCAACCAGCCTCGGGCCGCACATCCGGACTGATGTGTCTGCCCACTCATCGATGCGCAGACGACGCGGCAATCTTGACTGAGGTTATTGACGATCTCGCGCTGCTGGCGGAACTCGATCGTTCGGATCGGCGTCACGCGCGGCTAGCGAGGCTGGCGCGGCGGCACCCAGCGTGAGCAGCACCGCTGACTGCAGCGAATTGGATGCGATGACTCCAGCGGGTAGCCGTCGCTGCGTCCAGCCGGGACCGGCCGCGATCACTACGGTGCCGACCGATGGCTGCTGTTGCAGTGCGGTGAGCTGTGACGGGCGAGCGGTCCGAGTCGTTTGCGCCCAGAGCACCACCGCACCGGGGCTGCATCGCTGCACCGCGTGGGCCAGTGCGGGTGTCGGAGTCGCGGCGCCCAGCATTCGCACCGCGGTCCCGCGCGAGGCAAGAGCCGCCCGCAGCGCATCCAGGGCCAAGGTGTGCTGCTCGTTCTCAGCGCAGGCGAGCAGCACTACCCGCCTGCCAGGCGTCTGCGCCGCAGCTGGCACCTGATGCAGCGTGGCGCTGATCGTCCAGGACAGCAGGTGCTCCACGTCGATGCAGCCACTTCGCTCGGTGGCCCGGCCGATCTCAGTGATCACCGGCAGGCACACCTGATTCCAAGTGCTGATCACACCGCGCTCATCCAGATGACGCGCCAGCGCCGCAGCCACCGCTTCACCATCCAGCCGCAGCGCGGCGGCAACCAGGCCGCGCACCACCCGAGCCGGCAGCGGCCCGTCCACGCTTTCCGTCGGCTCCGGAGCCGAGTCGAGCTCGGCAAGCGGCCGGGTGTGCACCCAGCGTGCGGCCGCCGCTGGGGCTACACCCTGTGCGACCAGCTGGCGCATCACATCCAACCGGGCGATGTCGCAGGCTTGGTAGCGCCGGTGCCGACCGGAGTCGTGCCGGGTCGGATTGAGACCGTATCGCCGGCTCCAGGTACGTAGAGTCGACGGCGCCACCCCTAGGTGGCGCGCAACCGCTCCGGCGGTCCACGTAGGCTCTGCCTCTGCCGCCACGTCGCCACGCATTAGACCATCGTGACAGAGCCGGCAGCTTCCCTCGTTACGGGCGATCTAACGCACTGGGGTTGCAACGGTTAACGCATCAATCGCGCTGTTATCGCCCGCCCACAGTACTTGATCAACTACTCGGGTGCGGATCGTCACGCCACCTCGAGCCCGTCCACCCGCGATCTCCGCAGCGGTCAGGCAGAACCGGACCCACATGTTCAGCTGGATCTCCTTGGCCAACCGAAGCCGGGTGTAGAGAAGATCGATAGCTCGACTGCTCGGCCTGGCCCACGCCTCGATCTCAAACCGCAGCCGGGAACCCGCCGGCTGGACCCGGAACTCGATCTGTCCAGCTTCCAGATGCCCCGCCAGAGTGGCAAGGCGAAACGATGTGCTGGTCCGGTGCACCACCCGAACCGGACCATCCCAGGGACCCGGCATGCGCACCACGACCTCGTCACCGACCGCAAGGTCGCCTGGGCTGCCGGACATTCTCTCCACCGCGGTCACCTCGGAGGGCACAGCTTCGTTGAGGTCGGCGGCGACCTTGGCCGTCAACTCCTCCGCCGTCAACGACGGGTCCTCGATCTCTACCGCGAACAGCCGGCGGAATAGCGGTCCCACACCGCACTCCATGGGTTGGCTCCGGTCGTCCACCAGCTGATCGGGCAACGGCGGAGGGAGATCACTGGCATCGCCGGCCTCGACAGACCGGTGCAGCGGCGTGATCGCCCACAGGTAACGCCATGAGACAAGCACAACACCCAGCGTCCAACGCGCCAGGGTCGTCGACCAGCGAACACTCATGGAACCCCCAGCGTGGTGTCACACTTATGGACGGACAACGGCGATATACCCATCCAACCACTGGGTATGCGTCACCTCTGCAACGATTACTGGACGGTCAGCACAGCATCCAGCTCGGTGAGGGCCAGCAGCCGACGCATCATCCGACTCGGATTGACCAGCATCAAGGTTCCCCCCACTGCCCGCAGCGCCTGATCGGCGTCCACCAACACGCCGAGCCCAATGGCACCGACGAAGTCCAGCCCGGCTAGGTCCAACACGATGTGCCGGGAGCCGTCGTGCCGCAGCCGGTCCAGTGTGGCGCGTAGGCGGGGCGCGCTAACCAGGTCGAGTGGCCCGAACAGCCGGACGTCGGTGCATGCGGTCTCTCTGACCAGCTTCACGACCAGTGCCTTGTGGCTTCCCTCTTCGTCCCCGGGGGTAGACAGGCAATCGAGCATGGTCCTCCGATCTGCTGGTCGACGAACTTCAACGACGCATAAACGACGCTACCTCGACACGTCTGACATGTCTTCACGGTGAGGGTCACACAGTATGGTCAGCTTGCTCAGGTGGGGATGACGGTGCATCGTTTCACTAACGTTTCACTCCGATGTCATCGGGGTATCTCGTTGAAGCAATGGGAGGAAGGTATGAGCAGAGACAAGCTGCACAAGGGTGACGAGGTGAGTTGGCGCAGCCACGGCGCAACGGTGGAGGGAGAGGTGGTCGAAGAGATCACCAAGGACATCGAAGCCGCGGGGCGCACGGTTCGCGCGTCGAAGGAGGACGCGCAGTACCGGGTCCGCAGCGACAAGAGCGGCAAGGACGCCGTCCACAAGCCGGGCGCATTGCGGAAGCGATGACCGGCCCGTGACGGTCGCGCTTGCGCTGTTCACCCGTGATCTGCGGGTGCACGACAACCCTGTGCTGTACGCGGCGGCGCGGTCGGCCGACCATGTCGTGCCCCCGTTCGTGCTCGACGAGCGCATCCTCGCCTCGGGCTACAGCTGCCCGAACCGGGCCCGGTTCCTCGCTGACTCGCTCGCTGACCTGCACATGAGCCTGCGCGAGTTGGGCGCCGGGCTTGTGCTGCGCCGCGGTAACGTCGCCTTCGAGGTGGCGCGGCTGGCGCAGGAAGTGGACGCCGAGGAGGTGCACATTGCCGCCGACGTCAGTGGTTACGCACAGGCCAGGCAGAACAGCCTGAGCGATGCGCTCGGCCGGCGGAAGTTGGTCACGCACGACAGTGTCACCGTCGTGGCACCCGGATCGATCACTCCGAATGGCCAGGATCACTTCGCGGTCTTCACACCGTACCTGCGGCAATGGGAAAAGCAGCCGCGACGGGCACCGCTGTCGTCACCCACAACTCTGAGGTTGCCCTCTCGCGTGCGGTGCGGGCCTACCTGCACTTCGGATGCCTTTCCGCCACCGAACTGGCCGGCCGCACCGCCGAGCGCGGTGGTGCCGGCGCGGCCGCGTTCGTCCGTCAGCTGGCCTGGCGGGACTTTCACCATCAGGTCATGGCCGCACGCCCACGCGCCGCATACCGGGACTACCGCACTCGAGACGACCGTTGGCTGCAGGATCAGCAGGCGTTAGACGCGTGGCGAGCAGGCCGTACGGGTTATCCCGTGGTCGACGCCGGCATGCGCCAGATGCAGCGCGAGGGCTATCTGCACAACCGGGCCCGGCTGATGGTCGGCAGCTTCCTGGTCAAGACGCTGTACCAAGACTGGCGGCTCGGCGTGCAGCATTTTTACGATCTGCTCGTCGACGGCGACATCGCGACAACGCGATGAACTGGCAGTGGGTGGCCGGAACCGGCACCGACACCCGCCGAACCGGATGTTCAACCCGCTGCGTCAGGCCGACCGGCTCGACCCCGAGGGCGTTTTATGTGCGTCGCTACCTGCCAGAACTGGCCGAAGTGGACGGAGCCGCGGTGCACCGACCGTGGGACCTGCCAGCGCATCAGCGGCGCAGACTCGACTACCCAGATCCAATCGTAGATTTGCGAGACGCGGCGGAACGATTCCACCGCGCTCGCTCGTGAGTGCCTACAGTGTTAGAACACTGTTAGGCACTCACGACCGCTGATGCATGTGCGGGTAGGTGTGATCGGTCGGCGGGTCGAAGGTCTCCTTGATCGTTCGCGGGCTCGCCCAGCGCAACAGGTTGACCAGCGAGCCGGCCTTGTCATTGGTGCCCGAGGCCCGGGCTCCGCCGAAGGGCTGGCGACCCACGATCGACCCGGTGGGCTTGTCGTTGACATAGAAGTTGCCCGCTGCGAAACGCAGTGCTGCGTGCGCCTGCACCACCGCGGCACGGTCAGTGGCGAACACCGCGCCGGTCAGCGCGTAGGGGCTGGTGGAGTCGACGATGTCGAGGATCGCAACGTAATCCTCGTCGGGGTAGACGTGTACCGCGAGGATCGGCCCGAAGTACTCCGTCGCGAATACTTCATGCTTGGGATCGTCGCTGACCAGCACTGTGGGCTGCACGAACCACCCCAGCGAGTCGTCGCAACCGCCACCGACGAGCGTCTCGATCGACGGGTCCGTGGCAACCCTGGTCAGTAGGTCACGGTGCTTGGCGAAGGCTCGGGCGTCGATCACCGCCCCGCCGAAGTTCGACAGATCAGCGACGTCGCCGTAGCTGATCGTCCGCGTGGTGTCGGCAAGCTGTTCCCGCACGCCGCCGTCCCACAGCGACCGGGGCAGGTACGCCCGGGAGACTGCGGAACACTTCTGGCCCTGGTACTCGAACGCCCCGCGAGTCAGCGCCGTCGTCACCGCCGCTGGGTCGGCCGAGGGGTGCGCCACCACGAAGTCCTTACCGCCGGTCTCCCCCACGATGCGCGGGTAGCTGCGGTAGGTGTCCAGGTGGGTGGCGACGGTGCGCCAGAGCTTCTTGAAAGTCATGGTGGAGCCGGTGAAGTGCAGCCCGGCGAAGTCCGGATCGGCCAGTGCCACCTCGCTGACCGCTGCTCCGTCGCCGGTGACCAGGTTGATCACCCCAGGCGGCAGCCCTGCGGCCTCAAGCAGCCGCATTGTGTAATGCGCGGCGAGCTGCTGGGTGGGAGTGGGCTTCCACACGACCGTGTTGCCCATCAACGCGGGCGCGGTGGCCAGGTTCCCGGCGATCGCGGTGAAGTTGAACGGGGTGATCGCGGTAACGAAGCCCTCCAGCGGGCGGTAATCCATCCGGTCCCACTCACCGGGTGCCGAGCTCGGCTGCTCGGCCAAGATCTGGCGAGCGTAGTGCACGTTGAAGCGCCAGAAATCAATCAGCTCGCAGGCCGCGTCGATCTCGGCCTGCTGCACCGACTTCGACTGCCCGAGCATGGTGGCGGCATTGAGCGTGTCGCGCCACGGCCCGGCAGCGAGGTCCGCGGCGCGCAGCAGGACCGCGGCGCGCTCGTCGAAGGGCAGCTCGCGCCAGGCCGGCGCGGCCTGCATCGCGGCGCTGACAGCGGCGGCGACGTCGGTGGCGGTGGCCTGCGCGGTGCGCCCGAGCACGTGGGCGTGCCGATGCGGGGTCACCACGTCGAACGGCTCTCCACCCGCCATCCGCTGCACCCCCCCGATCGTCATAGTCAGCTCGAGGCGCTGGGCGGCCAGCTCGGCGAGCTTGCGGGTCAACGAATCGCGTTCCGGTGTTTCCGGCGCATAGCTACGGACCGGTTCGTTGCGCGGGGCCGGAGTGCATGTGATCGCGTCCATCGGCATCTCCCTGATCTGCCCGTGCCCGGCGCTCGGCGTGTCGGGCTCTCCTACACAGTGTGTCGAGTCCTCCTGCCCAGCGCTTCCTGGCACAGGGACCCGACACACGTGCGTAGGGGCGCGACACGCGCGGGGGTGAGCTGGACATGCCGGGGGAGGAGGTGATTAGAGGAGTTCGAGCAGGAAGGGGATCTCCTGGCTGGCATACCAAGCCATCTCGTGGTCCTCGGCTTCACCGAGGATGAACTCGGCGTCCGGATCACCAAGATCGGCAGCGTCCACCACCGCTGCCGCGGTACGCACCGCGTCCTGCGCCTCCGCCACATCGACGTGCACGGCGGCGACCGCCGAGGTTGGCACCGGCCCGGCAACCGTGACGGCGGCGTCGTCGAGATCGGGACGCAACCGCACGCCCTCGACGTCGGCAGCCACCACGACACGGCGCGGCAGGGCCGCCGGATCGCCGTCGAGCTCAGCGGACAGCAACCGCAGCGAGGCCCGGGCTGCCTCGTTCATCGCCGCGTATTCCAGCTCCTCGGTATCCCCGGCGGTGTAGGACTCACGAAGCATCGGGGTGAGCGCGAAGGCGGTGCCAGAGACCGGGACCAACTCCCCGGAGTCGACCAGCGTTTGCAACATCGCCAGAGTGGCGGGGATGTAAACCCTCATCGTCCGGGCACCGTCGTCACCAGCTCCTCAAGCGACTCTTCGATCAGCGCGCCCACGCGCTTGTAGTCGAAGCCGGACCGCGGTCGACGAAACTCGGCATCCAGGAACGAGGCGTCCAGCGCCGATGACCGGTCACCCATGCGGTAATCCTGGCACGTCGGGATAGCCGCATCCGCACCTGCCATCCTTGCTACGTGACGCCTTCCGATCAGCCGCCGAGTCGGCAAGCCGTCAGTCCGCGAGACGTCTTCATCACCGTTTACGGCCGCAAACCGGTGCTGGAGGTTCTCACCGACTCGGCGCTGACCGTCGACAAGGTGATCGTGGCCGAGCAAGCTCGGGGCAACACGCTGCAGGAGATCCTGGACGCGGCAGCCCGACAGCGAGTGCCGGTGCAGCGGGTGTCGGCACACCGGGTCAAGGTGCTCGCCGGCAACGGCCGGCACGACCAGGGGGTGTTGGCCGACGTGGTGGCGCCTCGGATGCGGCCGCTGGAGGGAACGCTGAAAAAGCTACGCAGCCCGGCGGCGGTGCTCGTGCTCGACGCGATCACCAATCCGGCCAACGTGGGCATGATTCTGCGCACCGCGACCGCAGCCGGAATCGACGGTGTGGTGCTGCCCCGCCGTGGGGTGCCCGCGATCGATCCGCTGGTGGTCAAGGCCTCGGCCGGAGTCGCCTTCCATGCCCCGGTCCTGCGAGCGGCCACCGCGGAGCAGGCCTGCGCCGCGTTGCGCGCCGGCGGATTCGCAGTGTTCGGGCTGTCCGGCTCGGCACCGGGCGCCGCCTCGCTGTTTCGTGATCCACCGCCACCCCGGGTGGCCTATGTACTCGGCAACGAGACCTCGGGAATCTCTCCGCCCGTCACTGCGCAACTCACCGGCTGGGTTGGCATCCCCATGGCCGGGGGTGTCGAGTCACTCAACGTGGCCAGCGCGGCCGCGGTGGTGTGCTTCGAGTGGGCCCGGCGGCGTGGACCGAAGTAGGCCGGTTATCCACAGGCCGCACCCGATTCTTCGAAAGCCAGGACAGCGCTCCCCCAGATATTGCATACTTCCTGCGCCGGATCGTTGCCCCTCCTCCGATTCGGCGCCACGGTCGCAGCCACCGCTGCGGATCACCCCACGGCGTCTTCGGCCCCGCCGTCGATCGACCGCGCTCACCCTGCGTGGTCTGAAGACGAGGAGGGTTCGTGACCACGAGCATCGCCGAGCCACGTCCGCACCTGCCGCACCGGCCAGTGCTGTGCCGATTGGCGGACTTCCTGCCGCCCTCGGCGCCGGCCACCCCCCCACCGGTGCCGGCCACCCCTCCACCAGTGCCGGCCACCCCTCCACCAGTGCCGGCCAGCCCTCCACCAGCGCCGGTCGCGAACGCCGCAGCGTCTGTCCTCGCTGAGCGGGTGCTGCGGGCCGCGGTGGAGATCCTCGGCGGTCGGCGGCCGGTGCGACAGCTGGCGTCGGTCCTGAGTCCTGAACTGATGGCCTACCTCACCACGCTGCAGGCGATGGCTGGGCATCTGGAGCCGCGGGTGCGCAAGGTGTTCGCCCGGCAGCAGTCTGCCGGGGCACTGGAGGCGGTCGCATTGGTGACGCTGAACACCGGAGTACGCGCGCTGGCCGCCCGCTTCGAGGAGCACATCGACGATGGCGGCCGCCGATGGCGGTGCACGGCGCTGCAGTTACGCCTCACCGCCGGAGACGTGGCAATCCGTCGAGATCCTCGAAAGCGTCGGCCGTGAAGCGCATCGAAAACCGCGGGAGACAGACCGATACTCTGAGCAAACCCAGTCGCAGTTCGCATGATGAGGAGGCATCCCGTCGATGAGCGACCAACAGCTCGTCCGGCCTGCCCCTATCAGCGGCTTCCCGGAGTGGTTGCCTGAGGTCAGGCGCCTTGAGCTGCAGTGGCTCGACCGGATCCGTCAGACCTTCGAACGCTACGGGTTCTGCTCGATCGAGACCCCGTCCGTCGAGGCACTCGACGTCCTCGTCGCCAAGGGGGAGACCTCCCAGGAGGTTTACACGCTGCACCGGTTGCAAGCCCAACCCAGCGACGGCAGCGACACACGTCTCGGGCTGCACTTCGACCTCACGGTGCCCTTCGCCCGCTACGTCGCCCAGCACTTCAACGACCTGGTCTTTCCCTTCAAGCGTTACCAGATCCAGCGGGTGTGGCGTGGCGAGCGCCCCCAGGAAGGCCGCTATCGGGAGTTCACCCAATGCGACATCGACGTCATCAACGTCGACCAGGTACCCCTGCATTTCGACGCCGAGCTTCCGCGGATTATCCACGAGATCCTGACCGGTCTCCACCTGCCTGCCTGGTCGCTCAACATCAACAACCGTAAGATTCTCCAGGGCTTCTACCAGGGACTGGGCATCGGCGACCCCCTCGGTGTCATCCGCATCGCAGACAAGATCGACAAAATAGGCACGGGAGGCGTGGGCACATTGCTTGCCTCCGAGCTCGGCCTGCAGCCCGAACAGGTCACCGCATGCCTGGACTTGGCACAGATTCGAGGCACTGATACGTCAGTGATCGACGACATCACCCGGTTAGGGTCCAAATCAGACCTACTCGACGAGGGCCTCGATGAGCTGGCGTCCGTGCTGGACTCACTGTCCGATCTGCCGACCGGCAGTGTCGTGGCCGATCTGTCCATCGCGCGGGGTCTGGACTACTACACCGGCACTGTGTACGAGGGAAAATTCGCTGACTGGCCGAACTACGGCAGCATCTGCTCCGGTGGCCGGTATGAGAATCTGGCTGCATCCTTCATTCGGCGTCACCTACCTGGCATTGGGTTATCCATCGGCCTGACTCGAATCTTCGCCAAGCTCGTCGCCGAAGGACTCTTGCAGACCGGCTCGAGCTGCCCTAGCGATGTTCTCGTGGTCGTACCCAACGACCACCGGCGTTCCCATGCGGCGACTACCGCCGCGCAGCTGCGCGCCCGCGGGCTGAACACCGAGCTGTACCACCAACCCGACAAACTGGCCAAGCAGATCCGCTACGCCTCCCGCAAGGGCATCCCGTTCGTGTGGTTCCCGCCGTTTGAGGACGGCCAGCCCCACGAGGTCAAGGACATGGCCTCCGGCGACCAAACCGAGGCCGACCCCGCGAGCTGGCAGCGATCCTGAACCAGGCAGCTTCGACTGTTGGTCCGCCGGATTGGACTCTCAGCCGTTCGCGCTGTAGTGACCGAAAATACTCAGCGATCGGTGATACGTCCGCGGTTGACGTCGATGTGCCGATTCGTCTGTACCGATTCGAGCATCCGGCGATCATGTGTGACCAGCAGCAACGTGCCTGGGTACGTTGCGAGCGCCGACTCGAGCTGCTCGATGGCGGGTAGATCGAGGTGGTTGGTCGGCTCGTCCAGGATCAGCAGGTTCACTCCGCGCGCTTGCAGCAGGGCGAGCGCGGCCCGGGTGCGCTCGCCGGGCGACAGCGTCGCCACGCTCCGCAGGACGTGCCCGGCGCGCAGCCCGAACTCGCGAGCAGGGTCCGCACGTCGGCCGGCACCAGGCCCGACGCGGCGCCGAACGCGTCGAGCAGCGGCTGCTCGCCGAGAAACAGGCCCCGGGCCTGGTCGATCTCGCCGACGACCACACCGGGATCCAGCCAGGCGCTGCCCTCAGCGAGCGGCAACCGACCGAGCAGCGCACCCAGCAGAGTCGACTTATCTATGAGGTGCCGCCGTTACCCAGCAGCGTGGGTGGAAGTGGGTCCAGGTTCGAGTGAAGTGTCGGTCGCGGACGCTGCCCACAGAGTCGTCAAGCGCATTGGTTACGCCACACGGTGGTACAGCGTCGGCGATCTCTCGTGAGCTGAACGCCGATGCTGTACCACCGTGCGGGGCGCGCCGCTTAAATCAACTAGGTCTCCGGAACTTCGACATTTGAGTCAAGTTTTGGCGTACCTTGGGAGTGCCCGCTCCACATCTGCAGACTCCTTGAGGGTTATTCACGCGGTAGTTAATTGCGGCCGTTTCGGCGCGCCTCCGTAGCGGACGGCTCGTTTCTCGAAAGAATTGGGTTACCACACTCAATCCCCAGAAACGAGCCGTCCGGGATGTATCATACAACAGGTTTCACGAGAGACGAAATCGTCGACTTGTGCGCCCGTGTAAACACTGTTAGCGAGGCGGCCACCGAGTCTGACAAGGTCACTTGGCCGCCGATCCTGGGGTTGTTCACGTCGGTGGTAGTCACGTTGACGTATCTGCGCAGAAACCGGATTCAAGACGAGATCGGCGAGTCGTACGGGGTGTCGCAGTCCACGGTCAGCCGTGCCGTCACGGCGCTGACGCCGCTGCTGGGCACCACGCTGGCACCGCATGTGCCCGTGGCCGAGGACCTCAGCTCGCAGGCCCACTACATCGTCGACGGCACCTTGCTGCCCTGCTGGTCCTGGCCGCGCACCCGACGTTGTATTCGGCAAGCACAAGACCACGGCATGAATGTGCAAGTCGCCTGCACTCTCACCGGAGGCCTCGCATGGATCTCCGACCCGATCGCCCGGCAGTCGCCATGACACCTACTGCCTGAATTAATCCGGCGTCTTGGCCGGTGAGCCCGACAACTGGATGGGCGACAAGGGGTATGTCGGCTCATTTCGGATCAGCATCTGGTGGCCCTGGGGGCCGCGCGTTCCGCGGTGAAAATGGGGTCTCCTGCGGTTGCGTGGATGAGCGGTGATCGTGGTCTGGGCTACCCCGGGGGGAGTGCATTGCAGCAGGATCATCGTTGGTGGCTCGCCGACGCCGATCAACTGTGATCGTTTGAGGTCGTGTCTCAGTAGGGTGCTGAGGGTCGCGGTGTGGGCGCTTCAGTGTCGCTTCGAGCACGTGGATCAGATTTTGGTTGTCCCGTGCGGCTCTCGCGGGCCACCGCCGGTTGGTGTGCTCGACGATGAGGGCGTCATGGTGCTGCAGGAGGATCACCACAGCGAGGAGATCATTGCGCGGGTCGCCGCGTTGGATATTGGCAAGGCTGAGCTGATGTGCTGTATCCGGATTCTGGCGTAACTAGTTCGGGTCGACGGTTACAGGAGGTGCGGCCCTATTCCACGATGACGCGGTCGCTTTGGTGATAGCCGACCGGCTGGCGCAGCTGGGAGTAACTCGGGTGGTGATGGAGGCCACCTCGGAGTACTGGAAACCCGTGTTTTACCTACTAGAGGCCCACGGGTTTGAGACCTGGCTGGTTAATGCCCGCGACGTCAAGCATCTGCCAGGTCGACCCAAGACCGATAAGCTCGACGCGGTGTGGCTGTGCAAGGTCGTCGAGCGGCAGATGCTGCGGCCCAGCTTCGTACCGCCACCGCAGATCCGCCGATTGCGGGACGTGACTCGCTACCGCACTGATTTGGTGGAGGTCCGCACCGCGGAAAAGCAACGCGTGGAGAAGCTGCTGGAGGATGCCCAGATTAAGCTGTCTGTGGTGGCCAGTGACATCTTCGGTGTTTCCGGTCGCGAGATGATGGCCGCATTGATTAGCGGCCAGCGCGAGCCGAAGGTCCTGGCGGCGATGGCCCGGGGTCGGATGCGCGCTAAGAGATCGCAGTTGGAGGAGGCGTTTACTGGGTACTTCACCGATCATCATCGGTTGCTGTTGACCAAGATGCTGGCCCGGATCGACGCGCTCAGCGCCGACATCACCGAGCTGGAGACGGTGATCGAGCAGATGGCCGCCCCTTTCGCTGATGCGGTGGCGCGCCTGGATGAGATCCCCGGCATCGGACCCACGGCCGCAGCCGTGGTCATCGTCGAGATCGGGGTGGACGCGAGCCGGTTCCCCACCCCGGGCCATTTGGGTTCGTGGGCCAAGTTCGCCCCTGGTGTCAAGGAGTCGGCGGGTAAGCGCAAGGGCAAGGGCGCCACCGGGCACGGTAACCGCTACCTGGCCAAAGTCCTCGGTGAGGCCGCCGTCATCGCCGGCAGGACCGACACCTTCCTCGGCGAGCGCTACCGGCGAATCGCCCGGCGCCGCGGCAAGAAAACAGCCATCGTGGCCGTCGGCCGATCCATGCTCGTCATCATCTGGCATCTACTGTCTGACCAAACCCCACTTCATCGACCTCGACTCAGATTTCGACGACCAACGCCTCGACACCGAACGCAAGAAGCGAACCCACGTCCGCCAACTCGAAGCCCTCAGCCACCCTGCTCGGCGGTCCGAGGCGGAGCCTCACTGGTACACGGCGACTGTCGGCCTGGTAGTCACCCGCGACGACGAGGCCGTAGCCTGAGGTCCAGCGCCCAGGACCCCGGATCACTGGAGTACGGGGTTTGGTGGTGTCGATGACACTGGGCTGTGGGTGGGGCCGTGGCGCGGCGGTGCCGATGACGACGTCAGCGATCCTGGAGTTATCCCCCTGATCGTGGGCGTGGGTTTAGGCCTTGGACATACCCGTCTGGGCGGTCTGCCAGGCCTGTAACACCTCAGCGGGCAGTCGGCCGCGGTTGCTGACACTGTGACCGTTTTTTTTGGCCCATTCACGGATCGACTTCAGCGTTTCGCGGTTGTAGCCGGCGGCGCTGCGGTTGCTCTTGGCGGCTTGGCCTG
>JALZDN010000036.1 GCA_030862525.1 Actinomycetota bacterium
TGGACGGGCTGGTCGTCGGTGGCGTAGACCCGG
Source organism: Actinomycetota bacterium (assembly GCA_030862525.1). Classification (GTDB taxonomy): domain Bacteria; phylum Actinomycetota; class Actinomycetes; order Mycobacteriales; family Pseudonocardiaceae. The sequence continues at coordinate 34 of JALZDN010000036.1, forward strand.
CTGATCTCCCGAATCCCCGGCTGGCCGAGCAGGCGCTGAACCGGGCCAAATTCGTGGTGAGCCTGGAGATGCGGCCGTCGGCCGTGACCCGAGCGGCCGACGTCGTGCTGCCGATCGCGCCAGCGGTCGAGAAGGCTGGCAGCTATCTCGACTGGGAGGGCCGCCGTCGCCAGTTCACCACCACGATCAACATTTCGGGGATTGGCGCGGCCCTGCCGGATTGCCGCGTGCTGGACAGCCTCGCGGTCGAGATGGACGTCGATCTGTTCACCCAGACCCCCGCTGCGGCGTGGGCCGGTTTCGCCGCCCTCGGCACCTACGGTGGCGCCAGCCGGGAGTTCCCGCAGGCGCCCGCTGCGCCGATCCCCGAGGTTGGAGAGGGTCAGGCCTTGCTGGCCACCTGGCGCCAGCTGTTGGACAACGGGTCGATGCAGGACGGCGAGCCACACCTGGCCGGCACTGCCCGGCCTGCCGTGGCGCTGCTGTCCGAGGCCACCGCCGCCGAGTTAGGGGTACGCATCGGGGCGAAGGTCACGGTGTCTACCCGGCAAGGGTCGGTGACGCTGCCGGCCGCGGCCGCTGACCTGCCCGCGGGGGTGGTGTGGATTCCGGGCAACTCCGGACCCGCTACCGTCCGGAGCAGCCTCGGTGCTGGCCACGGCGCCGTGGTCACGGTGCGTGGTGGGACGAGCACCAGCACCTACACGGCGTCGGGAGGTAAGCCATGACACCCACTCAGGCGCTTCTCGCCGACGACCCACTGTGGCTCATCGCGTTGAAAGTCGTCGTGATCTTCGCCTTTCTCATGGTCATGACCCTGTTCATGATCTGGATGGAGCGCCGGGTGGTCGGGCGTATGCAGCACCGGCCCGGTCCCAACCGGGTGGGACCCTTCGGGCTGCTGCAGTCCCTGGCCGATGGGCTCAAGCTGGCGTTCAAGGAGGACATCACGCCGGTCCAGGCTGACCGCTGGGTGTACGTCCTGGCACCGGTGATCTCCGCGGTGACCGCGTTCACCGCGTTCTCGGTGATCCCGCTCGGCGGCCAGGTGACGATCTTCGGTGAGGAAACCGTGCTCCAGATCACCGACCTGTCCGTCGGAGTGCTCGTGGTGCTGGCCGCCTCCTCGCTGGGCGTCTACGGGATCGTGCTGTCCGGCTGGGCGTCGGGCTCGCCTTACCCGCTGCTGGGCTCGCTTCGCTCGGCCGCGCAGGTGATCTCCTATGAGATCGCTCTCGGGATGTCGATCGTCGCGGTGATCCTGTACTCGCGCTCGCTGTCCACGGCGGACATCGTGGAGGCGCAGGCGCAGCAGTGGTGGTTCGTGTTCCTGTTGTTCCCCAGCTTTGCGGTCTTCTGCGTGGCGATGGTCGGTGAGGTCAACCGCGCGCCCTTCGATCTACCCGAGGCGGAGTCGGAGCTGGTCGGTGGTTTCCACACCGAGTACTCGTCGTTGAAGTTCGCGCTGTTTTTCCTCGCCGAGTACGTCAACATGGTCACCGTCTCGGCGATGGCGACCACGCTGTTCCTGGGCGGCTGGCACGCTCCGTGGCCACTGGCCGGCGGGCCGCTGGACGGCGGCTGGTGGGGTCCGTTGTGGTTTATCGGAAAGACGTTGGTCTTCCTGTTCGTGTTCGTCTGGCTGCGCGGCACCCTGCCCCGGATGCGGTACGACCAGTTCATGCAGCTGGGTTGGAAGGTCCTAGTTCCGGCCAGCCTGATCTGGATCGTGGTGGTCTCCGGCGTCCGGGCGCTGCGCGGCGCCGACGTCACCGGCTCCGAGATTCTCGTAGTCGGCGGCATCTTGCTGGGCGCACTGGTGCTCGTCGCTTTCCTGCTTCCCGAGCGTCGGACATCCCAACCCAGCTCGGCCCAGCTCAGCTCGAATCAGCGCAGCGCAGGGCAGCGTAGCCACGAGGTGCCCACCGCCGGTTCGGACTACCCGCTGCCCCCGTCGGATCTGGTGGTGCCGGCGCCGCCGCCTCGGCGCGCAGCAGTGACGTCCTCTGAGGTGACCAGCGGGGGCCCGCCGATGACGCAGGAGGACGGCCATGGGAATGCTTGATCCGGTCAAGGGTTTCGGGGTCACCTTCTCGACGATGTTCAAGAAGGTCGTGACCGAGGAGTATCCCGAGGTCAAAAAGATCACCGCCCCGCGCTTCCACGGCCGCCACCAGCTCAACCGGCATCCGGACGGGCTGGAGAAGTGCGTGGGGTGCGAGCTGTGCGCCTGGGCCTGTCCGGCGGATGCGATCTACGTTGAGGGCGGGGACAACACCGACGAGGCCCGTTACTCACCCGGGGAGCGCTACGGCGCGATTTACCAGATCAACTACCTGCGCTGCATCGGCTGCGGCCTGTGCATCGAAGCCTGCCCGACCCGCTCGCTGACCATGACCAACGAGTATGAGTTGGCCGATGACAACCGCCAGGACCTGATCTACACCAAGGAGGACCTGCTCGCGCCACTGCTGCCGGGAATGGAGCAGCCTCCGCACCCGATGCGGCTGGGTGACACCGAGCAGGACTACTACGTACAGGGTCCGACCCTGGAGAGACGTTCGGGCGCGGTGGGCGGGGAGCAGCCGTGACCGCGCTGGTCTTCCTGCTCGCACAGCAACCCCCACTGCCAACGCCGGTCTCCACCGACACCATCGGCCTGGGGGAGACAGTCGCGTTCTGGATCCTGGGGCCGCTCGCGCTGGCCGGTGGGCTGGCCATGGTCTTCGCCCGCAACGCGGTGCACTCGGCGCTGTGGCTGGCGCAGACCATGCTGTGCCTGGGTGCGCTGTACATGGTCCAACAAGCGCCGTTTTTGGGATTCGTGCAGATCATCGTCTACACCGGCGCGATCATGATGCTGTTCCTGTTCGTGTTGATGCTGGTGGGCAAGGAAAGCGTCGACTCGGTGGTCGAGGTACTGCGTGGTCAGCGGGTGGCCGCGGCGCTGGCCGGAATCGGGCTGGCCGCGTTGCTGGTCGCGATGCTGGGTCGGGCCTTGACCGGGGTCACCGCAGCGGGGTTGATCGGGGTCAACACCACCAGCGGCGGCAACGTCGCCAACCTCGGCCGCAGACTGTTCACCGACTACCTGTTTCCTTTCGAGCTCACCTCAGCGTTACTGATCAGCGCTGCGGTCGGCGCGATGGTGTTGACCTTCACCGAGCGCACCAAGGAGGGCAGGCCGACCCAGCAGGAGCGGGTGGAGGCCCGGATTCGCGGCACCCGGCCCTCCCCGCTACCTGGCCCCGGCGTCTTCGCCACCGCCAATTCGGTGGCTACCCCAGCCCTGCTGCCGGACGGTTCGGTAGCTCCGGAGTCGCTGTCCGAGCTCCTGGAGTCGACACCCCGCGAGCGCCTGGATGATGACCTGCGCAGCATTGTCGATGCCGGTGCAGAGCCTGATACTCGCGCCCTACGCGGGCCGGTGCCACCCACCGGACCCGAGGAGGGCGCGTGACGCCGACGTATTACCTGCTGCTGTCGGCGCTGCTGTTCACCATCGGCGCGGCCGGCGTGCTGGTGCGCCGCAACGCCGTCGTGGTGTTCATGTGCATCGAGCTGATGCTCAACGCGGTCAACCTCACGCTGGTCACCTTCTCCCGGATCAACGGCACCCTGGACGGCCAGGTGATGGCGTTCTTCGTGATGGTGGTGGCCGCCGCCGAGGTGGTGGTCGGGCTCGCCATCATCATGGCTATCTTCCGTACCCGCCGCTCGTCCTCTGTGGACGACTCCAACCTGCTGAAGTACTAGGTCTTATTGGAATGAGCTACTCAAAACCGAGGGTGGTGGGTTGCGTGGGCCCATGGTTGCGGTCCCGACCGCTCGGGCGGGCCAGCGCATCGTGCGGTGTCGCTGGTCACGTTCGCGCGGATCAACGGCGAGCTCGACGGCCAGGT
>JALZDN010000042.1 GCA_030862525.1 Actinomycetota bacterium
CAGCAGCTTGCACCTCATCCACCACCGGCACCGCCATGACACCAATTGTCGCAACCAGCACCGACAATTCCCGGCACTGACAATGCCCCAAGAACACTGGAGAGAGTGGCGCGGCAAACGGTCATCGAAGGACGGTGAACGGTCATGTGAAGACCCGGCGATGCGTACGCCTACCCCAATTTTGCCGCCAGGCTGGTAGCGTCGATTGATATGGCGCTCACACTCACCAGCTCAGCCTTCGCCGACAACGACTTCATTCCTCCTCAGCACACCTGTGACGGCGACAACGTGTCGCCTCCGCTGGCGTGGTCGGAGGTCCCGGAGGGCACCGCCGAGTTGGTCCTGATCTTCGAAGATCCTGACGGGCCGGGTGGCACCCTGGTGCACTGGGTTCTCTTCGGACTCGATCCCGCCAGTGGTGGGTTGGAGGAGGGGAAGGTGCCGGCGGGCGCTATCGGCGGCAAGAACGACTACGGCCGCACGGATTGGGCCGGGCCATGTCCCCCGATCGGCAAGGCACACCGCTTCATCTTCACCCTGCTCGCCCTGTCGGAGCCCAGCGGCCTGGCCGAGGGTGCCAGCCCTCGCAATGATCTGCCGCAGGCTCTCTCGGGCAAGGTACTGGCCCAAGCCCAACTCACCGGTAAGTACGCTCGCCAGCGCTGAGCCGCAGCGGCGGTCGGCCAGACCACGTCGGCGTCCAGGCGCATCGGGGACACCGTCACGCCGGCCATCTTGGACGCTGCACCAGCGCGCCAGCGATAAGCGCCGCTTCTCTCCGTCGCGAGCGGGCGATCGTATGGCGCAGGACGCTCGATGATGCGGTAAGCCCTCCTGAATTTTGCCCCCAGTCGGGTATCACCCGGTCGAGTTAGGATGGCGCCTGTCTCAACAACGTGCAGCCTGCCGTTGCCATCAACGGGATGGTGCCGCTGCTGCAGGCGGCCGTCGACGACGCCCCGAACATCGCGGTGTCCGCGGCCTGATCCGCAGTAGCGAACCGTCGAGGAGATCGACCTGCGCGGTCATCGTGGGAGCGTTGTCGATGGCGCCCGCTCGAGCTAGACCAGGATGGAGACCGTGACACCAGCGCCGGACACCCACCGGGGCGCTCACCCCGCCGGGCTCCCCGGTGCCGACCCGGCTGCCTGGGACACATCCGCACGCGGCCCCGCCGCATCGCCGCGCGCACGCAGTCCGCGGCGCCGGACGGTCGAGCTGGCCGGGCTCGCTGGGCTGGTGGCCGTGCTCGCCGCGCTGCTGATGCCGTTGGCCCCGGTGTCGGTGAACCAGCCGACGGTGAGCTGGCCGCGCGACCCCGCTCGTCCCGAATCGACGCTGCTCTCTCTTACCGCGTACCGCCCGGTCGCCCTCGACGTGCGGTTCAGCTGCGACGTCGCCCGGCTCGCGCAGACGGCCGGCTCCGGAGTCGTCATCTCGACCGCGCAGCCAGCCGACCCGCAGGCCGGCTCCACGGGAATGATCGTCACCGCGTCTGGCGGCCGCGTGCAGGTGCGCGGCTTGGACCGGCTGTTGCTTGACGAGCCGCTGCCCGCCGGGCCGTGCGAATACCGGATCACCGGGCGCAGCGCCGGGCTGCCCAGCTACGTGCGCCCGCCGCTGAATCCCGCGGACCCGGCGCCGGACCTCGATGCCTTCGCCGGGATCGACAACGCCAAGCTGGTGATCAGCCGCGACGGCCGCGACCTGATCCGCACGCCCGCCGAGCAGCTGCCCGGCGTCGACATGCTGGTCACCTCGCTGCCCGGCCTGCCCGCCGACATCGCCGGTGACCTGGCCGTCGAGCTGCGCGTCGACGACGAGTTCACCAGCAGCCCGACTCCGCTCAAGAGCGCGCTCACCGCAGTGCTGGTGCTCGCGCTGCTGGCCACCGCGGTGCTGCTGGCGTGGCTCGACCGGACCACATCCCGGGCATCCGATTCGTGGCGGGCCGGATGGCCGCGGATCGTGGACGTCGCGGTGCCCGCGGTACTGATCTTTTGGGCTTTCGTCGCCCCGGCGACCGACGACGACGGTTACTTCGCGGCGCAGGCCCGCAACGCAACGATCTCCGGCGAGGTCGGCAACTACTACCAGCTCTACGACCAGAGCTTCACCCCGTTCACCTGGCCTTATCAGGGGTTGGCCTGGTGGCAGCAGCTTGTCGGGCAGGCGCCGGTGGCCCAACGGATCCCGGCCCTGGCCTTCGGTCTGCTCACCTGGCTGGTGCTGCGCCGGTTCGCGGTGGTCGCGATGGCCGCGTTTGCGCCTCATCGCAACAGCGTGCACGTTGCATCGCACGCCGTGCTCGGCGTGGTGTTCCTCGCGTGGTGGCTGCCGCAGAACATGGGGGTGCGCCCGGAGGCCGTGGTGGCGCTGTGTGGGGCCGCGACGATGCTCGCCGTGCTGGTCGCCGCCCGCCGCCAACGGTTGACGGTGGCGTGGCTGGCCTGCGTGCTGGCCGGGTTCGGCTTCACCGCGCATACCACCGGTGTCACCCTGCTCGCCCCGCTGCTCGCCGGACTCCCGCTGCTGCTGCCGCTGGTACGCGTGCCCCGGCAGCGCATGGCCACCGCGCTGCGCATCCTGGCCGTGGGGTCGGGCGCGATGGTCGCCCCGCTGCTCGCGTTCGCCGATGGCGCGCTGCGCGACTTCCTGCGCGGACAGGTGATCTTCCTGTCGATCAGGGGTCAGGAGGGTGTGACCAGCGAGTTGCAGCGCTACGGCTTCCTGCTCGACCAGATCCCGATGGGCAACTTCGCCAAGCGGGCTGCGGTGCTCGCGTGCCTGGTCGCGCTCGGATGGTTCGCGGTGCTCACCGTGGCCGCCCGGATGCGTCGCGTCGCCCTGCCGGCGCCGCTATGGCTGGCCGGATCCAGCACCGCGCTGGCGTTCGCCGCGCTGTCGCTCACCCCGTCGAAGTGGAGCCACCACTTCGGCGCGCTCGCCGGGGTCGGTCCGGCGTTCCTCGGGCTGATGCTGGTGATGGCGGTGCCGTTGACCCGGCAGGTGCTGCGCGGGGCGCGGTTGCCGATCGGGGTGCTGGTCGCGGCGGCCGGGTCGTTCGTGGTGGCGATCGGGCTGGCCTGGCACGGCCCAAACGACTGGCCCTACGCCTGGCTCGACGGGGTGCGCACGCCCTACCAACCGCCCTCGGTGGGCAATGTGACCCTCGACAGCCCGCTGCTTTGGGGACTCGCGGTGGTGCTCGTGGCACTCGCGCTGGTCGCGTCGAGGCGGCGCAGCCGCAACCGGGACCCGCGCCTGGACGCGCTGCGGGCGGTGCCCATCGTCGTGGTGGCGTCGCTGGCGGCCACCACCGGGTACGTCGTCGGGACGTTCGGGTTCGCGGCCGCGCAGGGTGTTCCCCGCGAGTCCATCTGGGCACGGGCGTTCGCCGACCCCACCGGGGCGGACTGCGGTGCCGCCGGGGCCGTGCGGGTGCTCGACCCGTTCACCGCACAGCCGCTGCCCGCCGCCGGCCTGCCTGCGCCGCCTGCCCCCGACGGCTTCATTGAAGGCGGCGGCTACTACACCGGCAACCCACCGCAAGGCAGCGCGACCGACCGCGTCTGGGGCAGCCTCGTCACCCGCGACGACCAACCAGCCGAGCGGACCACCGGGAAAATGGCCACCGGGTGGTACGCGCTCCCGGCGAATCTCGCCAACGACGCCGACGCCGACGGCGCGGCCGTCACGGTGCTCGCGGCCGGGACGCTCACCGACGGCAACTCGCTCGCCGCCGTCTACGGGCAGCGCTCCGGCGACTCGGTGATCACGGCGGGCAGCCAGCCGCTCACCGGCCTCGCGCGCGACCCGTCGTGGCGTACCTTCACGCTGACACCGCCGGAAGGCGCGGACGTCGTCCGGCTGGACGCCGTTGACGCGACCGGGGCGATGCACGGGTGGTTGGCGTTCACCGTGCCCGCCGTGGCGTACCCAATCGTGCTGCAGGAGTTGCTGTCGGACGAGGCGCCGGTCGCGCTGGGTTGGCAGCTGGCGTTCGCTTACCCCTGCCAGCGACAACCTGAAGTCGTCAACGGCATCACCGAACCGCCCTCCTACGCGGTGCTGTGGGGTGATGGGGCGCTCGCGGGGCTCACCGACCCAGCTTGGCGACCGCAGGAGGGTGGCGCGTTCGGGCACGTAGCCCGCACCCAGCCGGTGCTGCAGCTGGCCACGGTCGGCGCGGTCAACCCGTACCTCCAGGTGTACGCCTTCGGCACCCGGCTGGGCCGCGACGGCTACACACTCACCACAGACCGGCGCACCGTTGCCGGTGCCTCCACCGGCGTCAGCTGAACAGGGAGACGCATGCTTGGGGTAGGGCAGCTGCGCGGACCGGTCGTCGCCAGCCTCGTCGGCAAGGCGGCCGAGGCAGTCACGCTGCTGTTGCTCGCTACGGTGGTACCCCGGGTGCTCGGCCCGGCCGACTACGGCCGGTTCGCGGTGGCCCTCACCGTGGTCGCCATCGGCTCGGTGGCGATGACCCTGGGCGGCGCCACCCTGCTGGCCCGGTACGTGCCGGTCGCGGCCCCCGGCGAGCGCGGTGCACTCGCCCGGGCGCTGAGCGTCCGGCTGGCGCGCAACCGGGCCGCACTTTTCGCGGTGCTCACCGTGATGGCCACGGCGCTCGTGACGTGGGACCCGGCCCGCTTCCCGCCGTTGCTGACGGCGCTCGTCCTGATCGCCCTGGCCCTCAACGTCGCGGCCACGCTGGCGCTGCAGGCCGATCTCGGGCTGGGAAGGGCGGGTGCCTGGTGCACGCGCTACCCCTTACAGAACGCGGTGCTCGTCGTGGCAGCGGTCGGGCTCTACGACGTGGCAGGAACGACCGGCGCGGTGGCCGCGATCACCGTGTCCGCGGCAGTGGCCTTCGGCCTCGGGGTCGTCGCCTCGACACCGTTGCTGCGCAGGCGACTGCCGCCGGTGACGGTCCCCGAGGGTGCGCTGCGCTTCGGCCTGCTTCAGGCGACCAGCGGTGTGCTGGTGCAGGTCACACAGCGCGGTGGGGTCATCGTGGTGGCGCTGCTCGCAGCATCCAGCGTGCAGACCGGGTTCGCTGCGCTGGCAATCGGTATCGCCCTAGCGGCCACCTACGCGATCGGGCAGATCTTCACGGTTTCGCTGCCAAGGCTGGCCGAGCGCAGTGGCCTCGACGGCGCCGAGTCTTCATTGCGGCGGCTCGCCGGTGGCCTGCTGGCCGTGGTGGTCCCGGTGGTGGCCGTCACCGTCCTCACGATCGACGCCGCGGTGCCGCTCGTGTTCGGCGAGGGCTACACCGGTGCCGCTGGGGCGCTCGGCCCAGCACTGGCGATGGTCGTGCTCGCCCCGGTGAACGCGTTGGTCGTCCAGGCAGCGGCGCTGCGGTTACAGCCCGAGGCGACCCTGTATGCCGCCCTGGTGAGCGCGCTGGCCTTCACCGGTGCAGCGGTGCTGGCCGTTCCGGTGTGGGGTGCGGCGGGCGCCACGGGGGCCGCCCTGGCCGGCGCGGCAGCCTACGCGCTGCTCGCGATCAGATTGTTGCCCGGTGCTGCCGGCGTCCGGCTCACCGTCACCTCGCTGGCCGGCGCGGCCGCAGTCATCCTGCTGGGAGTGCTGACATGACCCGTGGTGGCCTGACCGTCTTGGAACCACAACTGTCGGTGGTCGTGCCCACCCGAGACCGGCCCGACCGGCTCGCCGCCTGCCTGGCCGCACTCGAGCGCCAGACATCGCCGCAGCTGGAGATCGTGGTTGTCGATGACGCGTCGCGCGACACCAGGGCCGTCGCCGGCGCCGTTGCCGCTGCGCCGCACGCCCGGCTGGTGCGCGGCGCGGGTCGCGGACCGGCGGCGGCCCGTAACGCTGGGGTGCGTGCCGCTCGGGCACCGGTGATCTGTTTCACCGACGACGACTGCGAGCCCGTCCCCGGATGGGCCCAGGCACTCGGGCGGCGGATCACTGCGGGCGCGGACGCGGCCGCCGGGCCGACCCGTAACGGCCGGCCGGACAGCGTCCTGGCCAGTGCCGCTCAGGCGATCGCGACGCACCTGGCTGAGGCGACGATCGACCCGCTGACCAACCGGATGCGTTTCGCCCCGACCAGCAACCTCGCCTGCCGGGCCGAGGTCTGCCGGGCCATTCCCTTCGACGAACGCTACCCGCTGGCGGCCGGCGAGGACCGTGACTGGTGCGCGCGGCTGGTCGGTGCGGGCCGTGCGCTGGTGTTCGAGCCTTCGGCGCTCGTCCGCCATCACCAGGAGCTCTCGCCGGCCGGGTTCTGGCACCAGCAGCTGCGCTACGGCCGGGGTGCCTACCGGTTCCGCTCCGACCAGGGGACGTTGCTGCGCCTGGAGGCGCCACGCTTCTACGCCGGTCTGCTGCGCCGCGGCTTCGCCCACGGCCCGCGGGCCGGTGCGCTGATCTGCGTCGCCCAAGCGGCGACGGCGCTGGGGATGGTCCTCGAGGCTATCGCTGGAGCAAGGGCTCACCGGGCAGGTCGGTGAGTTCCGCGCCGGCCAGGGCGGCGGCGGTCGCGGCGATGTCCACCAGGCGCGGAGGCCGGCCGGGAGTCCGCGGCCGTGACGCACCCGGCACCACCAGTGCCCAGGCGTCGCCCGCGGTGTGATTGCCGGAACGACCGCTGCCCGAACCCCGGCGACGTACGGTGCCGAACTGTGCGGAAACGACGGCGTCGAGCCGGGTCGCGGGCTGGTCGCTCCAGCGCACGATCAAGTCGGGCAGCCGGTCGGAATGGATTCCGGAATCGAACGTGTCGACGACCCGTTCCACGGCCTTGACCGACGGGGTGCCGTCTGGGTCGTGGAAGGTGAGCAGGCCGGTCGCGATCTGATCCATCAGGGGCTCGGCTTCGGCTGCCTCGACGATGCCGTCGCGCTCGCGTCCGCGGAGGTTCAGCCGCAGGTAGCCCTGGTTATCGGCGGGCTGGGCGAACGCTCGGGTGGAGCTCCAGTCCTGACCACGCAGCTCCAGGCGCGCGGTCAGCGCCAAAGCGACCCGGTCCGGCAGCGCGGCCGCGACCCGCGCCCGCAGACCGGTCGGCAGGGCCGCGCGCAGCTTCCAGACCGAACCCGCCCCGGAGACTGAGCCGGATTCTGGGTGGGCGCCGCCGAGCAGGACCGCGTCGAGCATCTCCGGCAACAGGTCGGCCCGGCTGGTGTTCACGTCCATCCCGACCGGGGACACGACGATCACATCGGTGTCGTCGCCAAGCGCGGCCAGCACCCGGCCGCAGCCCGCGTCGACGCTCTGGTACACCTCCTCCAGCGCACCGGAGAGCACATGCCGGGTGGCCCCATCGATACCGTCCTCAATCTGGGACAGGTCCCAGAACTGGTGCCCCGCCACGTGTCCCGCGCTGAACGTCAACCAGGTCAGGTCGAAGCGATTACCGGCCAGCAGCAGGTTCGCGGCGTCGGCGGCCCGCCCGGAAGCGGCCAGCAGGTCACGGCGCAGGCGCAGCAGGTCGCGGGTGGAGCTGCGCCCGAATACTTCTTCCACCGCCGCGGGCGGACCGAACAGTTGCTCCAGCCGGTTGCGGGTGCCCGGCGGGGACGACCAGGGCTGCAGCACAACCCGATCGGTGAACTGCCAGCCGCTAACGACCGTGCCGACCGGGGCCGTGCGGGGCGCGCGACTCTCGTACGGGTCGATGGCCAGGGTGCGTGCCCCCGTCCCGCCCAACCGTTCCCATACCGGTGACGGCGCCTCGAAAGCCGTTGTGTAGCGCACCCGCTGGTCGGGCGCGGACCACTGGAACGGGTAGAACAGGCCGTGGTCGGCGAGCTCGGTGCCGCTGTAGAGGGTGTGGAAGGCACCGGCCGCGAAGTGCGTGGCCGGGGTCTCCAGCTCGTGCCACACACCACGTTCGCGCAGGCCCGCGAGGGTCGGCAGGCGCCCCTCGCCGAGCATGCGTTCGAGTAACGCGACGCTCGGAGAGTCGAACTGCAGGACCACCAGCACGTCTTATCCCTCCATCCTGATCGGCACCGGACGTCCGTCACCGGCCGCGCAGACGCGCACCGCATCGATGGTCGCCATGACCGCGAGCCCGTCCCCGGCCCGACCCAGGGTGGGTTCGGCCGCGCCGCGCACCGCGCGGGCGAAGGCCTCCAGCTGGGCGGTGAGCGAGGCGACGAGCGGATGCGGCCCGGGCCGGGGCACCAGGCGCCCGCGCACCGCGGCCAGCAGACCACCGCAGTGACGGCGGCCGATAACACCCCCCCGCCGGTGGCGAACCTCGACGCGCTCGCGGTGCGGGCGGTTCGTCGCGCACCGGATCCGCGCCCGGGCCACCCCCAGAGCCAGGTCGAACTCCGCCCGTTCCGAGGACACCGCAGCGCGCAGGACGTCCGTGATCTCCGAGCGGGTGATCCAGCGGGACAGATCGATGAGGTGCGGGCCCAGGTCGAGCAGTGCGTCGTCGATTACCGCGTGCGCACCCCAGCCGTGGCGGCGGTATTCCAGCTCTAGGAAGACCCCGACCTCCTCGCCTGGCGGGGTCGCCGCCCGCAGCGCCTCGATCCCGGAGTCGAAGCGCCGGTTGAAGCCGATCCACGGTGTCGGCGTGAGCGCGGCCAGCTCCGCGGCCTGGAACCGGTCCACCGTGGGCGGCTTCTCGATCAGCACGGCAACCCCGGCGGCCGCGGCGGTGCGGGCGTCGGCGAGATGCGCCGACGCCGGCGTGGCCAGCACCAGCCCGTCGACCGGCATCGCGGCCAGCAGCGCCGCCGCCTCGGGGAAGGCCGGCACGCCGCCGGCCAGTGCCGCCACCCGTTCGCGTCGGGTGGGGTCGGGCTCGGCGAGCCCAACGAGGTGAACCCCGCCGGCCGCGTTCAGCGCCGGCAGGTAGCCGACCTCGGCCAGCCGACCGGCGCCGACCAGCCCGATCCGCAGTTCGTCACCCATCGTCGCGTACCGCCGACCTCCGGCGCTCGCGGGCGTGAGCCAGGACTCCGGCGGGAACGGCCGCCACCGCGGTGAGGTGGTGCACCGCGTGCAACCCCACCCCGACCGCCGCCTCGCCGAGCCCGCGCCGGCGGGCGAGCAGGGCGTAGAAGTGGCGGTTGAGGCCGAGCAGGGCGAGCACCGACGCGGCGGCGGCACGCGGGCGGCTCGCCAGCACGGCCAACGTCCCGAATACGCAGGCTACAGCGCTGAGCCGGTGCCGCCAGCCGAGGTTCAGCGCGGTGGAGGCCCGGCCCGAGCGCAGTTGCAAGGCCACCCACGGGACGCCGCGGCGGGCGAAGTCGGTGAAGACCATGCTCCGCAGCGTCCAGGCCTTGAGGTGGGTGCCCTGGATCATGGGTTCGAGCAGGATCTGCGCGCCGTTCGCGGCGAGCCGGACGCCGAGGTCGATGTCCTCGATCGAGGGGTGCGGGAAGCGGTCCGCGTCGAAACCGCCCGTAGCGAGGAAGGCGTCGCGGCGTACCGCGCCCAGCCCCGACCAGAATGTTTCGGCCGGACCACCGGCGCCCTGGTGGACGTGATGGTGCAGCAGGTTGCGGAAGGCCGCGACGGTGCCACCGGCCGACGGGGCGTCATCGTAGGACCCGAACACCGCGGTCAGCTCGGAACGCGCGGCGAAGGCGGCCCGGATGCGCTCCAGCGCATCGGGATGGATCTCCACGTCCGAGTCGACAAAGACGAGCACGTCGCCGGTGGCGCGCCGCGCCCCGGCGTTGCGGGCTGCGGAGGCCGACAACCCGGGTGGATCGTCCACGACGACCAACTCGTCGCCCCCGGCGGCCCGTTCGATCGCGGCCAGGCAGCCCGGGAGGGTCGGCGGCCGATCGGTCGCCGGCACCACGACGGACAGGGTGAGCATAGGGTGACCTTATCAGGGCAAATCAGAACAATCGGGGCAGCGAGCATCGCATGATCGTCGGGGCGGTCGTCATCGCAGCCACCGTTCGGCCGGTGGAAAGGCAGCGCCGACCTCGACTACGGTCCCCTACGAACCGTCGGCGCCGTCAACACCCCCGCGGTGCGCGGGGCCCGATACGCCGGGAAGTAGCTCGTGGGATCGCGATCCGCCGTGAGGTGCGCGTAGGCCACGTGGTCGCACACGACATCGTGCGTGACGAACTCGGCCGTCGTGTTGGTGAAGCGCGCCTTGAAGGTATGCAGGCTGTCGCGTCCCCTCATTCCCCCGCCGAGGTTGAGCGGAAGGCCCAATTTGTCGGACAGATCCAGCATCCCGATCATCATGTTCTTGGCTGGAGACCGGGCGCGGTGGATGTCCGCGGTCCCGCTGAGGAAACAATGCAGGTAACCGTCGCTGATCGCCGCGATCGCCGCCGACGCGAGATCACCCTCGGGCCCGCGCACCAGCACCAGCCATGACGAGTCGAAGAGCAGGCAGGCACGGAGGTAGTCGGTTCCGAAGTAGTAGCGCTGGTCGGCTGCGGCATCGCGCATGGTCTCGACGTATGCCCGCTCGAACGCGAACAGGAGGTCGTCGTCCACCGCTGCGCTGGGGACCGCCTCGAAGCGGTAACCGAGCCGCTCGTTGCTGCGCACCTTTCTCGCCATCGTCGGGTTCACCGCACGCGGCCGGGACGGCTCGTTCACCAGCACCGACCCCCGGACAACCCCACCGCGCAGCGTCGGGGCACCCAGACGCTCACGAACGAAAAGACTGATCAATCCGATACCGGTGAAGTCGACGTCCGCAACGTGCGGTGGGTCGCCGCGACGCAGGCCGCCCGGGTAGCCGTACGGCGAGATGGCGTCGTGGCCGACCCCGGGAACGTCCCGACGGATGACCGGCAGCACGATGCGGCCGCCGCCGATCACCAGCGAATGCGTGACACCCTCGACGAGCAGGAACGTCGGGCAACGGAAGAACTCAGGTCCGCTTGCCGCCGCGCCGCGGTCGGCGATGAGCTCGGCGCGCAGGGGCTTCACCTGGACTTCGTCTCCTCGATCGTTGCCGTGCGTAGCTGTGCACGCGGACGACCTCGCCGCTGCGTCGGGGACGCCGGCCACCCTTAAGTGACCGCGGTCCCACCGAAACCATGGCGATTCGCGGGCTGCTTGTTACCCCCCGGGCCCTTCAGCCCATTAGGCTGACACCCACATGAGCAATTATCACCCATTAGGTCCTACAGGCGTGCTTAAGGAGGCAGGCGGCTGCCCGCACCAGCCGACGCGCTCGCCGCGCCGCTGTACCCAGGCCAGACGGGTCGATCTGTCTGACGAGCCGTCAGACCATCTCCGTCACCGCGTGTTGCCCGCCGTGGCGATCGCCGGCGCCATGGGAACGGCTTTCACAGTTATCAGCCTGGCTGCATGATCGGCGGGCCTGGACCGCCCGGACCTGGTGCCCGCTCTGGACCGGGATGGCGACCTCGAAAGCCAGCGCTCTGGATCGTGATCGCCGCCGCAGGCCTCGCCTTCGTCGTCGCGGTCGGCGCGATCGCCGCCATCGGCGAGCAGGTTTCGTCCGGCCGCTCCGGCGCGGAGTCCACGGCGGACGTCCTGCCCGTCCAGCACTGGCAGGAACGGTTCAATGCCGACGCCGACACCCTTTACGAGCGGAGCCTGGACGAAAGCGAGTCCGCCGACAGCTGGGACTACTACAACCTCGCCTACGGGATCGACGCGTACACGGCCATGTACGAGGCGACGGGCGAGACGAGGTACCTCGACACCGCACTCGAGCTCATCACCAACACGGTCGAGGACGCGCGGCCGTCCTCGTCGATCAAGACGAGCCAGTACCGGGATCGGTACCTGGGGTGGACATCCCGGCGCGCGGACGTGCGCGGCGAGGAGGTGCCGCTGTTCGAGAGCTACAACTGGCGGTACGTGACCCGGACGCTGCGGGTGATGCGGCAGACGCCGGCGGTCTACGACGACCCGGCGTACCGCGCGCAGTACGAGCGGCTGCTGAACTTCACCGAGGTCAACATCTTCGAGAAGTGGTACGCGCGCGGCGCCGACGAGACCATCTACCGCGACCGGACCCATATGGCCGCGCACTGGGCCTACATCTCCGTAGATCTGTTCACCTTGACAGCCGACGAAGCGCGGCGGGTTCGATACCGGGAGGTCTTCAGCAATATCGACCGTGACCTGCCGAACTACTCGTCGTCTCTTCGCGATCAGCTGCAGATCGCCGGATCCGACCCGCCAGCGTACTTCTGGAGCGCTGTGTGGGGCGATTCGCAGAGACCCGGCCAGGACGTCTCACACGGCAATGGAGTGGTTGCCTACGTCGTCGAGGCACACGAGCTCGGTAGCGAGTGGACAGGGACTGACATGGCTCGATTCGCGGCTACCTTGACGGAGTTCATACTGCGGAACGACCGCACGTCCGCCGAGTACGTCGACGGCACCGGGGACGGCAGAGGTGGCTTGGCCGACGGTTTTGTCAAGTTGGGTCGTTTCAATCCGGCTGTGCAGACCCGGCTCCAGGAACACGGCGTTCAGAACGCGCACTACTACGCCGGCATGGCCCTCAACGCGGCAGTCCTGCGCATCGGCGGAAGCTGAGGACGCGCGGTCACGGCCCGGTGGACCCGCCGCTCCACCCTCTCGTGGAACCGGCCTGCCGTGCTGATCGCGCACCAAGATGAGCAACCGGTGAATCCGGTTGCGCCGAGCGACAACAGTCACCATACGAGAGATACAGTGCACACAGCTCGCGCCGGTCGAGTTGAGCATATTGCGTCGAGACCGCGCGATGTTACGGAGGTGAACCAGCAGTGCGTTCGGTACTTTCGCTTCCGCACGAATGGTCCCGTGGTCGGGCCCGCACAGCTACGCCTGGGGGGTCAGTCACCGAACTGCAACCGTCCGTAGCGCTGCTGAGCGGCGCCGCGCCGCTGGTACCTCGACGGATACGGCGGTCGGCGACTGCACTGGCGGTGGCTTGTGCCCTTGTCCTTGTCGCGCTCGCTGCGCGATATAGAGACACCGACGCCGCAGGGCAGCTGGACGTAGCTGCCATGTCGCGGATCCAGGACCTACTCGCGAACCACAGCCAGGAGCTATGGCTGATCGTGCGGCTGGGCCATCCGGTTCCCATTTTCGCCATGGCTGTCGTGCTCGCATCGGTCTCTCTCGCGACCCGACGCCCGCGGTTGGCGGTTCTGGCCTTCGCAGGTCCCGGTGCCACCGGAGTTGTCACGACCGTCCTCCAGCCGTTCGTAGGCAGGACTCTGGAAGGGGGTTTCT
This sequence comes from Actinomycetota bacterium, assembly GCA_030862525.1. Lineage (GTDB taxonomy): Bacteria > Actinomycetota > Actinomycetes > Mycobacteriales > Pseudonocardiaceae. The sequence goes on from JALZDN010000042.1 coordinate 13,186, forward strand.
CATTGCCCAGCGGTCACACCGGAGTCGCGACGGCCATCTCCACCGTGGCGGCTCTCGTTGTCATCGGCTCGGTCCGCACGTGCCTCGTCACCGTTGCCGCGGTGGCCGCCGCAGCGGTATTTGCGGTCGGCACCGTGATGGGCATCGCGTTGATCACCAACGGCCTTCACTACCCGACCGACGTTGTAGCCGGCTTCTGCACCGCCCTCGCGATCGTGCTCGGGCTCGCGCTCGGGCTCGACTCCATAGGGCCCAGAGTCCGCCGAGGGAGTGCCCCGGCGACATCGTGACTACGGCGCTCCGGGTCGCGCCCACAGTCCTGCTCGGGACGCTGACGGCCCGGTCGTTAGCATCCGATCCTATTCCGGCTCCCGAGGGCAGGAACAGCGGCAAATGGATTTTTCATGGGACCTTCTCAGGAAGCTAGACGCCGTGTACGGTGACTCGTTCTTCTATGTGGACGTCGATGCGTTCGAGGGAAACTTTCACAAGTTCGTCGGAGCGTTTCGCTCAATCTATCCGAACACAAACATCGGCTACTCGTATAAGACGAACTACCTACCGAGGTTGTGCCAGCGTGTGCTCACGATGGGGGGATACGCGGAGGTTGTGTCGCGGATGGAGTACGAGCTCGCCCGGCGCATCGGCGTGCCACCCGACCGAATCATCTTCAACGGCCCGTACAAGACCGCTGATGACCTCGAACGAGCCTTGCTCAGCGGCTCCATCTGCAACCTTGACTGGATCTCAGAGCTTGACATCGTCGAGCAGATCGCCGCCGCGGCGCCAAAGAAGACGATCAATGTCGGTTTGCGCTGCAATATCGACATCGGATCGGACAGGATCTCCCGATTCGGTTTCGACGTTGAGGCTGAAGAGTTCCAGCTCGCAGTCGAGCGGATCCGTCACCTCAAGAACTGCTCGCTGGGGGGGTTTCATTTCCACTCATCGAGCGGTCATCGCAGCCTGGAGTCGTATGCGCTGCGGACTAAACGGATGTTGCAGCTGTGCGCGGACCAATTCGCCGGAACCGCTCCCCGCTTCATCAACCTAGGCGGTGGCTACTTCAGCAAGATGTCCAGCGCGCTGCGGGAGCAGTTCACCGGTCCCGTCCCGACATTTGAAGACTACGCTGGCGCTATCGCCTCACAGGTCACCGCAATGTATCCAGGCAGCGCGACACCCGAGTTGATCGTCGAGCCGGGTTCAGCCCTGACCGCTGACGTCATGACCTTTGTCGCCAGGATCGTGAGTGTGAAGGAGGTCCGTTCCCGGGCCGTGGCGCTGGCGTCGGGCAGCATTCACAACATCAAGCCGACACTGCACAGCAAGAGCATGCCGATGACGATCGTAAGCCACGCCAATGCGCCGTCGCGGAGGGATTACACCGCCATCGACGTCGTTGGGTACACGTGTATGGAGCACGACGTGCTCTTCGATAAATACTCGGGACCCGTCGCCGCAGGCGATTACGCTTTGTTCAGCAACGTCGGTGCGTACACGATCGTCATGAAGCCTCCATTCATTCGGCCGGCTCCAACCATTATCACCTACAATCGGAGCTCAGGACAGTTCGAAGTCCTTAAGCGTCGGGAAGAATTCGATGACGTCTTCGCGGCGTACACCTTCTGAGAGGTGAAGGCGGATGGAGCTGCCATGAACATTCTCTTGACGTGCGCAGGACGGCGCAACTACTTGTTGCGATACTTCCGGCAGGCACTTCGCGGCACAAGCCAGGTGTTCGCCGCGGACACCGATCCGCTGGCACCCGCCATGCAGGAGGCAGACGTGGCCGTGACCGCGCCGTCTTTCCATCACCCGGACTACGTCGACCATCTCGTGGCGCTGTGCGACAAGCATCGGATTCGGTTGCTGTTCTCGCTCAACGATCTGGAACTGCCGATCCTCGCCTGCCACCGGGACCGGTTCTCAAGCGTCGGAACCACACCTGTCGTCTCTAGCCCCGACGTGATTGCCACCTGTTCGGACAAGTGGGCCACGCACCAGGTCTTGACGCGATGGGGGTTGCCGTCACCCAAAACGTTCCTCTCCCTGACGCAGGCCCGCGAGGCGCTCGCCGGCGGGGAGATCACCTTTCCCGTCGTCGTGAAACCTCGCTGGGGAACGGCCTCGATCGGTATTGAGTACCCCACCGACGACGAGGAGCTCGAGCTGGCATACCGGCTCACCGAGATCCGGACCAGGCGTACGATCATCGCAGCGATGAGCGCCGAGGACCCAGAGCGAGCGGTACTGGTGCAACAGCATCTGCCCGGGCGTGAGCATGGCTTGGACGTGGTCAACGATCTAGACGGTCGCTACGTGACAACTTTCGTAAAGCGGAAACTTGCCATGCGCGCGGGCGAAACAGACCGCGCCATGACGATCGATGACGAGCAGTTGCAGAAGCTGGGCGAGACGCTGGGTCGGCACCTCCGCCACATCGGCAATCTGGACTGCGACGTCTTCGTGAGCGACGGGCAGCCGTTCGTCCTGGAGATGAATCCGCGGTTCGGTGGCGGGTATCCGTTTTCCCACCTGGCGGGAGCGAACCTGCCGGCCGCGCTAATCGCGTGGGCTTCGAGACAGCAACCGGACGCACGATGGCTGAGCGTCCGGCCGAACGTCGTGGCGGCTAAGTACGACAGGCTCATCGCGGTGCAACTCGGTGAGGGTCTCGCGGATGAGCTCCGGCGGCCCGCCGAGCGGGAAGCCACCCGATGACACACCACATCATCGAGACCGGCACCACCAGCTACCGCCACACCCACACCCACGCCCAAAAGGCCGCATTATTACTCCACGCAGTGGGGCCAAAACAAATCGTCACCGATGGTCATCTCACCGGGACAGTCGCCGCTGGAAGTGCTGTGGCACAAGCGTCGTGGCACGCATGCGGGCCCGTCAGATCGGTAACGGGCTCACGGCTGTCAACGACATATCGGCTGAGAGCTGGCGCCACCACGCATGCCGGTTGTGTAACCGCTACTGGAGAGAAGTGATGGTGCGGGATGGCTCAGAGTTCAGTAGGTAATCTCAAGGTTGTGAGTCCGGCGCCGCGCCGGGTCTGGCGCGAGCTACTGGCGTCTGATGCAGCAGCCACTATCTGTCAGACACCCGCCTGGCTTGATGCCATCTGCGCAGCCGGAGGATATGAGGACTCTAGCCGCCTCTATGTGACAGCTGCCGGTGAGCATCTCGTATTGCCGATGGTCCGCCGTACAGGGATGCCCCAGGTACTGGCCGTTGAGGAGTCGCTGCCCGCCGCTTGGGGTACGGGAGGACTGGTGGCAGCTAGCACGGTGAGGCCGGAAGACATCATGGCCGTGTGGCGTGACCTCTTAACGCAGCGTGCCGCCGGTATTCGCATTCGCCCAGAGACCCTGACGGCTGCGGCCTGGG
>JALZDN010000074.1 GCA_030862525.1 Actinomycetota bacterium
ACGGATCGGACAGGTTGCTGGGACCGGTGGCCCAGGGGAAGCCGGTGGCGGGGTTGACCGTGTAGTCGACCGCAGACGACCCATCAGGGTTACCGACGATGTTGACCATGATCAGATCAGGGCGCCGGGACGTCAGCTTGTTGAAGTCCAACCAGCCCGCGGCCGGGAAATTCGTCAGGAACAGCCCCGCCTCATCGCCGGGCGCAGTGATCAGGTCGGTGAGCAGTTCTTTACCCAGCGGGGATCGCAGGTCGACCGCGATCGAGCGTTTGCCCTTGTTCAGACCCGCCCAGAACAGGCTCTTGCCGTCGGCGGTGACCGGCCAGCGGGTAGCGTCCAGGCCACCACCGATCGGATCGAACCGGATCACATCCGCGCCGAGCTGAGCCAGCGTCATCCCACCCAGCGGTGCCGCCACGAAGGCCGAGCCCTCCACCACCCGCATTCCCGCCAGGATCCCGGTCATCCCTCACCTCGCTTACTCGCGACCTTCCGTCAACGCGCGAGCGCAACGAACCGCCAGTCCAGCACCGGCTTTTCCGCCGCGGTCTGATTCCCAGCGTCCTCCCCCGGACAGCCGTGCACCACCGCCCGCAGGTCGAGCAGCTGATAACCGTCCCGCTGCTGGACGGCATCGACATGCAGTTCGGTGCGCAGCACATCGCCCTCGAATACCGGGCCGGTGTGATCGCAGCTGCGCCAGGCCACAATCGTGACCAGATCGGGCAATGCTCGGGTGGCGTGCGCCCCGGCGATCGAGATGGTGTGCCCGCCGTAAACCAGGCGCCGCCCGTATGCCGACGCGCCGGGATCGGTGTGCGTGGCTGCAAGGTTGAGGGTGGCTCTGGCCAGCTCAGGGGCACCGGTCACGGTGTCGCGTACCTCGATGTCGTACACCATGCCGGGTTCGGTCACGGTGGGCCGGAACGCATCGAGTTGCCATCCCCACGGCAGGTCATTGACGGGGTCGGCGTCAGCCGGGAATTGGTCGAAGCTGTCCGCGTGCCCCGTGTTGGTGCCGGGGTCACGCAGCGGAAGCATCGGGCAGCGCCAGAAGTCGAGCACCGGCTCCGCGCGCTGGTTGGCGACCTGCACCCGCAGCACGGCCAGCCCGGTCGCGGGGCGCCCCGGTTTTGGGCGGTTCTGTCGCAGCGCGACGACCTCGGTGCGGGTGCGAAGCGTGTCGCCCAGGTGCACCGGGCGCAACAGCCGCAGGCCGCGATAGAACAGGTTGCCCCGGACCCGCTGCGACGGCGAGGTGGTCTGCCCGATCGCGACATGGCAGACCAGCGTGGGGTGCGCGAACGGCTCGGAGCGGCCGGTGACCGCCGCGGACAGCTCGTGGTCCAGTGGTAGCTTGAGCCGGTCGCCGGACAGCGCCTGGTGCAGGATGGCATGGCCCGGGGTCAGCGTCAGGCCCGGAGCGTCGGCGAAGACCTGCCCCCGTGTCAGATCCTCGAAGTACGGCCCGCCGACCTGTACCCGATTGTCCGCCATCGTGGCCAGATCGTACGGCAACGACGCTGCACTCAAGCCCGATGCATGTCGGTCTCGGCCACTGCGGCCGCATCCGGCTGGACCAGCGCACCCCGGCGGCGGCGAGCCCGGAGCTCCAGCACGGCAACGATCAGAGCCAGACACACGAATCCGGTCCCCGTGAGAAGGGCCGCAGCGATCGCGTTCTGAAAGCGGCCGCTGTGGGACAGCACGCTGTAGAACACCGCCGCCAGCGCGGCCGTCCCAATTGCCGACCCGATCCGCTGGCCGGTCTGCAGCGCTCCGGCTGCCGCACCACCCATCACGGGCGGCACGCGCTCCAGAGTCAACGTGATGTTCGGCGAAATCACCGCCCCACCACCGACACCCGCCACCAGAAGTGGCAGCACCGCCAGCCATGCTGCCGATTCCGCCGGTGCCGCGTGCAGCACCAGGGCGGTGCTAGCCAACCCGATGGCGACTGCACCCAGCCCGATCACCGTCAACCAGCGGCTGTACCTGTTCACCAGCCGGCCGGCTACCGCCGCAGAGACGGCCGATCCGAGCGCGAAGGGCGTCACCGCGAGCCCCGACTGCAGGGGCGAGTACCCCAGGCCGTGCTGGAAGTACAGCGCGAACACCAGCCAGATCCCGCTGAAGCCGACGAAGTACATCAGCCCCAGCGCGGCGCCCGTCGGGTAACCGGGCATGGCGGACAACAGTCGGGTATCCAACAACGGCGCCCGGCCGCGCCGCACCACCCGCCGCTCCCAGCGCAGAAAGAGCGCGGCCAGCACCGGCGCCAGCACGAACAGCCACCACAGCCGGGTCAGGCCACCACTGTCAACCTGCACCAACGGCAGCAGCAAGCAGAGCACACCGGCACCGAGCAGCACCGCACCGACGACGTCGATCTGGGACAGCACCCGCTGTCCGGTGGGCTGTCGGGACGGCACCAGGCGCGCCGCTGCCACTATCGCGATCAGCCCGATCGGGACGTTGACATAGAAAATCCACCTCCAGCCCTCCGGACCACCGGCCGCGGTGAGGATGAGACCGCCGAGTACCGGTCCGATCGCAGTGGACAGCCCCACCGTGGCTCCGAAGATGCCGAACGCTTTACCCCGCTCCGGACCGTGGAAGAGCACCTGGATCAGACCCGAGTTCTGCGGGGTGAGCATCCCGGCGGCAACACCCTGCAGTAGCCGGGCGGCGACCAGCAGCTCCGCGCTGGGTGCCGCCCCGCAGAGCGCGCTGGTGAGCACGAACCCCGCCAATGCGACAAGGAACATCCGCCGCCGGCCCAGAGCGTCCCCCAACCGCCCCCCGGCCACCAGCACCAGCCCGAAGGTCAGTGCATATCCGGACACCACCCACTGCACCTGGGCCACCGAGGCGCCCAGGCTTTGCGTGATGGAGGGCAGCGCGACGTTGACGATGCTGACGTCCAGCAGGCTCATGGAACCTGCCATCTGGGTGACCGCGAGGGCTCGCCACCGGTGTCGATATGCGGGCTGGTCGGTCCCGGGCGCAGTGTTCACCACGCTCATCTTTGTTCACCAACGCTGCTGATGGCTCGCCCTGCAAGCAGGCCTCGCTGCTGATGGCTCGGCCCTGCAAGCAGGCCTCGCTGCCAAGCGCTGCCGGTACGCTGCACGGCTGTGAGAGGGCGCGGGTGACCTACAGCCGTACCACAGGCGATGAGGTGTGTCAGGCGTTCGCCACCGGTGCGAAGCTTGACCTCGCTGGCGCCGACGTGCCCGCCGCGCTGCTTGTCGAGCTGCTCGCCGGTGCCCCACCGCAACCCGACGGCCGTATTCCCGCCCTGCGGCTGGCCGACGCAGTAGTCCGCGGCCCGCTGCAGCTGCCCGGAGCGACGGTCCCCGCGCTGGTCGAGTTCACCGGCTGCACCTTCCACGAACTGATCGACCTATACGCCGCGGACCTCGCCGGCTGGCGTCTTACCCGCTGTACATTGCCCGGTCTGCGGGGGGCGAACCTGCGGGTACGCAGCGAGCTGGCGCTGGAGGAGTGCACGGTGACGGGGGCGGTCGTGCTGTCCGACGCCCGGATCGAGGGACCGCTGCGGCTGATCGGCACCCGCTTGGCCACCCCTGGTGATCATGCTGTGGCCGGCGTACGGCTGATGATCCGGGGCGTGCTCGACGCCCGGGAGCTGCAGGCTGACGGCGAGGTGCGGCTGTCCGGTGCACAGATAGACGGCAACATCGACCTTCGAGGCGCGCGGCTGTCCCATCCTGGCGGTGACGCGCTGGAAGCCGCGGGGGTACAGGTCGGCGGCAATCTGCGCTGCGATCGAAGGTTCAGCGCGCAGGGCCGGGTGGTGCTGGCCGGTGCCTCGGTCGCGGGCGACGCGGTCTTCTCCGGTGCGACACTACGGGGCACAACGGATCCAGCTGAGCGTGCTGTGTTAGTGCTTCCGCGCGGTAGCGCCGATTCCACCGCAGCGCTGGTAGCCGATCGCATCGCGGTGCACGGCAACCTGGTGCTCGACGCGGGGTTCACCGCCGCCGGCAGCGTCCGGGTGACGAACGCTCGAATCGGAGGTTATCTGCAGCTTTCCGGGGCGACGTTGGGCAAGCCAGTCGAACCCGATACCGACAACGGTGATCACTCGCAATCCGTGCCAGTGGCGCTGGCCGCCGACGGCATCGAGGTGCACGGAGACCTGGAAGCGCGCCAGGCGCACACCGAAGCAGGTGACTTCGGTGCACTACAGGCGTATGGACAGGTTCGGTTGGTCGGCGCGCAGGTGCACGGCAGCGCAAGTCTGTCGGGCGTGCGGTTGCACGGTCCGGGCCTGGACGTGCTGTTCGCCGACCGGCTGCGGATTGGCGGATCGCTGTTCCTGCGGAGGCTGGTGGCCGCAGGATCCATCCGGCTGCATCACGCCGACATCGGCTCGACTTTGGACTGCACCGCTGCCCGGCTCCACTCGCCGCGGTGCCGGCCGGACGGCTCGATCAAGCCGTCGCTCGATGCCCGGGCCGCCACCATCGGCAAGGACATCTACGCCAGCCGCGGGTTCACCGCCACCGGGGGTGTGCGGCTCAGCCTCGCCGAGGTGTCGAAGTCGGTGAACTTCAACAACGCGCGGCTCGGTGGGGCCGGCAAGAGTGTCGGGGCGCTGCGTGCCCGCGGCATGACCTGTCAGGAACTGAGGCTGGGATTCGCCGAACCACCGCGCGGCGACGTCAGCCTCGCCGGTGTGGTGGCCGGCTCGGTCTTCGACGGTGAGCAGCTGTGGGCCACTGACGGGAAGGTCGACGTGGAGGATTTCCGGTACCAGTCACTCACCGCCTCGCCCGACGTGGACGTGGCCACCCGGCTGCGCTGGTTGCAGGCCGTGCTGCCCGACTACGACCCTGATCCTTACGACAGCCTCGCCGCAAGTTACCGCGACTGCGGTCACGATGACCGCGCGGACGCGGTGCTGCTGGCCAAGCAGCAGCACCGGCACGCCGTGCACGGACCGGCTGGGCGGTTGTGGGGATGGCTTCAGGAGTGGACCGTCGGCTACGGCTACCGGCCCTGGCGGGCGGCGCTGTGGCTCGCCGTGTGCTGGCTGCTTGGGTCACTGTGGTTTGCCTATCACCGGTTACCCCGGCTCGACAGCGGTCAGGACCCGTCGTGGCAACCAGTGATCTATGCCGCGGACCTCCTGGTTCCGGTTGTCAATCTGGGGCAGGACGGGCTATGGCGGACCTCTGGCGCATCGGCCTGGGTAGCAGGTGCGCTGACCGCGGTCGGTTGGCTGCTGCTGTCCACAGGCGCGGCTGGGGTGACTCGGATTCTCACTCGCCGCTGACTGCGGGTCCACGGAATGCCCCCACCGGCCGAGCGGGCCCGAACACTCACCACCCGCGGAGGCACCGCCACCGTCCTGGCAGCCGGCGCGTCGGATCGCAGTGAGCCGGCGCTGCACCACGTGTACCAGGACGGCTCAACCGTTCTGTTGTTGCCCGAGGATCACCCACTGCTTGCCAAGCTGGAACTCACCCCTCAGGGCGAGGTATCAGCCATGATCAAGCTCACCGACACCGCGCCGGTGGCGTTACGCCGACCGATCCGCGGACTGCTCTGGATTACCGGCTGGCTGCGCGTGCTAGATCCGCAGCAGACCCGGCAGGCCGCCATGGAGGCCGTCACACATCGCTGCGACGAACGGCTACTTGACCTGGGTTACGGATCCAGGCTGCTCTACCTGCACCCCGTCTTCGCGGTGCTCTCCGACGCCGAAGGCACCGCATGGCTCACTCCTGCCGACCTTTCCGCTGCCGAAGCGGACCCTGCCAGTAGCACGCTGACACGGGTCGAGCCGCACCTATCAGGACATTGCCCACTGTGGCCGGCTTCACCGACCTACAGGTGGAGGCGCCACTGCTCGCAGATGCCTGCGCCTGACCGATCTGGATGAAGGGAACTACGACGCCGAACGGACGCAGGCACCGATGATACTGATTCACGGTTGCCGGTCAGGCGCCTGATCACGGGGCGAGGACGGTCACGGCCGGAGGCTAGCCTGCCCGCTTTCGACCGTTTTCTTCACCGCTGCGGGATCCCTGCGCACCTTGAGCAGGCTGGCTACCGTGGTCACCACCAAGACTCCGACGATCACGCTCAGCGAGAGCTCGATGCCCACCGTGGGGACCGACTCCAGCGGCCGTCCGCCGTTGAGGAAAGGCAGCGAGTTCTCATGCAGCGCTTCGAGTACGAGCTTGACACCGATGAACCCGAGGATCACGCCCAGCCCGACGGACAGATAAACGAGCTTGTTGAGCAGCCCGCCGATGAGGAAGTACAGCTGCCTCAGGCCCATCAGCGCGAAGGCATTGGCGGTGAAGACGAGGAACGGCTCCTGGGTGAGTCCGAAGATCGCAGGGATGGAGTCCAGGGCGAAGACCAGGTCGGCGGAGCCGATCGCAATCATCACCACGATCATCGGGGTCATCCATCGCTTGCCGTCCCGCTTGACCATGAGCTTGGAGCCGTGAAATTCAGCGGTCACCGGGATGACCTTGCGGAGCACACGCAGCGCGATGTTCTCCTGGAAATCCACGTCGTCCGCCCGATGGCGGATTTGCTGCCAACCCAGATAGATCAGCAATGCGCCGAAAAGATAAAATATCCAACTGAAACGCGAGATCAGTGCCGCACCCGCCGCAATGAACAGCCCCCGCATGACCAACGCAAGCACGATGCCGATCAGTAGTACCCGGTGCTGGTAGACGGCCGGCACGCCGAAGGTGGTCATGATGATCACGAAGATGAACAGATTGTCCACCGACAGCGAGTACTCGGTGACATATCCGGCGAGGTACTCGACAGCGAAATCACCGCCGGCGAAAAACCACACCCCCACCCCGAACGCTGCCGCGCAAGCGATGTAGAACACCACCCACCGGGTGGCCTCCGCGATGCCCACCGCGTGGGGTTTGCGGTCGACGATGACCAGATCGAGGGCGAACAGCACAATAAGGCCGCCCACCGTGGCGAGCCATACCCAGGTGGGCACATTCATAAGTCAGACCTCCGGGGAGACGACATCCGTCGTACACCGGAGGTCTCTTCCACCGGAGAACCGGTCGACGGCACCGGGCACCCGCAGCACTGCGGGAGAACCGTGATGACGATGCCGCCGCGAAGGAATACTCCCCTCCACGTACCGGACAAGTCTCCCGCATTGCCCTGCCCAGCACCATCCGGGGTGGCCAAGAGCATCCCGTCGTGAACGCACGGTGTGCGAGGGTGTGCCCATGGTGCTGGAGATTGCCGAGTTCATCATCCGGTCCGGTCAGGAAGACGAGTTCGCCGTCGCATACGAAGGAGCAGCGCACCTGGTGCGCGACGCCCCCGGCTGCCTGTCGATGCGCATGACCCGAGGGGTCGAGTCACCGTCGCGGTTCGTGCTGCTGATCGAGTGGGAGAACGTCTCCGACCACACCGAGGGCTTCCGGGCGACGGCATCGTTTCACACCTGGCGGGAGAAGTTAGGCCCCTTCTTCGCCGAGACACCCCGGGTGGAGCACGCGGTGGACATCGGATCCGGCGATGACGTGCCGGTGACGCGCTGAGAATCCGCTGAGACGGCTGCTCCGCTGTCGACCGGCCTCACCTACCGTCGGCGGCGTGCCCCGAACGGCCCGGCTACCCCGGCTGCGCCAGCGACCCGTCGTGCTGCTGCTCGTCGCCATCCTGCTCGTGGGTGCCGGCGTGGCGCTGGCCGTCACGATGGTCCCCGATCCGCCTCAGGTGGCTACCGAGACCGTCACGATCGACGTGCCGGCGGGACCGGGTGGCACCGGCCAGGTGCGCCTGGACGCCACTGTGTACCTACCGGCGGCCATCCCTGCTCCGGCTGTGCTGGTAGCCCATGGCTTTGGCGCAAGCAAGGACTCGATCAGCGCCGAGGCCACTGAGTTGGCTCGCCGCGGGTTCGTCGTGCTGGCCTGGACCGCCCGTGGTTTCGGCGCGAGCGGCGGCCAGATCGGGCTCAACTCCCCCGACTACGAGGTGGCCGACGCCCGGGCGCTGGTTGACTGGCTGGCCAGGCGACCCGACGTGGTGCGCGATGGCCCCGGCGATCCGAGCGTTGGCGTGACCGGCGCGTCCTACGGCGGCGCACTGGCTTTGCTACTGGCCGGAACCGACCCCCGGGTGGATGCTCTCGCACCGCAGATCACCTGGAACGACTTGGCGCAAGCGCTGTTCCCGAACGCCGCCAGCCGCCAACCCGTCCCCGCCGCCACCCCGGCGGCAGGAGCCTTCGCCCCGGACGGGGTGTTCAAGCGCGAGTGGGCGGGGCAGTTCTTCGGCGCAAGTGGCGGCGCGGCTGCTGGCGGGGTCAGCGTATGCGGGCGCTTCCGCCCGGAGGTGTGCGCGGCCTACAGCCAGGCCGCCACCACCGGGGCGCCCACCCCGCAGATCGTGGCGCTGCTGCGCCGCTCGTCGCCCGCCGCGGTGGCCGGCAACATCACCGCGCCGACCTTACTGATCCAGGGCGAGCGGGACACTCTGTTCGGACTCGACCATGCCGACGCCACCGCCCGCCAGCTCGCTTCGACAGGTGCCCCGCTGAAAGTGGTCTGGTACGCCGGCGGGCATGGCGGTGGCGCACCCGGCCGCCAGCTGCAGGAGGAAGTCGGCGCCTGGTTCGACTACCACCTGCGCCGGGTGGGCAAGGATCCTGGGACCGGCTTCGAGTATCAGGTGCAGGGAGCCTTCGGCACTCGACGTGGCTTCGGCCAGCGCACCGTCACCGCGCCGGCCTATCCCGGGCTCGACGGTGTGGGGGCGCAGCCCCAGTCCACAGTGCAACGCCGGGAATTGGCACTGCGCGGCGGCCCGCAGCAGGTGGTGCGCCCGCCCGGCGGCAGCCCGGCCGCGTTGAGCAGTCTGCCCGGGCTCAACATCGCCCTGTCCGAAGTCACCGCAGACCTCAGTGGGGTGGCGGCGGACCTGCCCGGCCAGGCCGCGACGTTCAGCACTGATCCGCTGAACGACCCGCTGGAGATCGTCGGGGCGCCGCGAATCCGGTTACGGGTCGCCGCCACCACGCCAACCAGCGCCAACGCGTCACCCATTGAGGCGGTGCTGTTCGTCAAGCTCTACGATCTCGGACCGGATCAGCGGCGCACCCTGCCGGGCGGGGCGGTGGCACCGGTGCGGATCGGGCCGTTGCCCGCCGACGGCACACCGGTCGAGGTCACGGTGACGCTGGCCGGTGTGGTGCGACCGGTGCAGGCCGGGCACCGGCTGGAACTGGCCGTAGCGACGACCGACCGTGGGTACGCGCTGCCCCAGCAACCCGCTACATACACGGTGTCACTGGGCGGAGACACCCGCCTGGCGGTGCCGGTGGTGCCCGGGGAGCAGGCACCGGTGCCGCTTCCGGTCGCCCAGCTGGTCGGGTTGGGTGCGCTGGCCGCGCTGGTGGCGGCACTCGGGGTGTTCGCCGCGCTGCGCCGCCGGCACGCCGGCAACGCCGACCCGGAGCTGGCCGAGGTGCCACTGGTGGTGTCGGGGCTGTCCAAGGCCTACCCCGGCGGCATCACCGCCGTGGATGACCTCTCGTTCCGCGTGGAGCACGGCCAGGTGCTGGGTCTGCTCGGCCCCAACGGCGCCGGCAAGACCACGGTGCTGCGGATGCTGATGGGGCTGATCCATCCGACCACCGGGGAACTGCGTGCATTCGGGCACCGGATCGCGGCCGGTTCCCCGGTGTTGTCCCGGATCGGGTCTTTCGTGGAGGGTCCCGGGTTCCTGCCGCACCTCTCCGGGGCCGTCAATCTTCGGCTGTACTGGGCGGCCACCGGCCGGCCGGCCGGGGACGCCGGCCTTGACGAGGTGTTGGAGATCGCCGGATTGGGCTCCGCGGCGCACCGGCGGGTGGCCACCTACAGCCAAGGGATGCGCCAGCGCCTGGCGATCGCGCAGGCCATGCTCGGGAAGCCGGATCTGCTGGTGCTCGACGAGCCGACCAATGGCCTGGACCCGCCGCAGATCCACGCCATGCGCGAGGTGTTGCGAGACTACGCCGCCGGCGGCCGGACGGTGCTCGTTTCCAGCCACCTGCTCGCCGAGGTGGAGCAGACCTGCAGCCACGTTGTGGTGATGCACCGGGGTCGGTTGGTGGCCGCCGGCACCGTCGCCGAGATCGTCGCGGGCACCGGCACGGTGAGCTTCACCGTCGACGACGCGGCGCAGGCCGCCGCGGTACTGCGCGACCTCGCGGGGGTTGACGTGATGGGGGTCGAGCGTTACGTCGTGCACGCTCAGCTCGACGGGCTGCCCCGCGCGGTCGCGGTGTCCGCGCTGGTGGTCGCGGGGATCGGGGTGGAAGGGGTGGCCGCGCGTCACCCGCTGGAGGAGGCGTTCCTGCAGCTTGTGGGAGAGGAGGCCGTGGAATGACCCCCGAGCTGCACGCCGCTGGAGGGTCGGCGCCCGGTTATCGTGCTACCGCCACCTTGCCGCTGCGGGTGGAGCTGGTCCGCCAGCTGCGGCGCAGGCGAACGGTGCTCACCCTGGGGTTCCTCGCGCTGCTGCCGTTCCTGCTCTGGCTTGCCTTCGAGGTCGGGCAAGACGAGAGCGAGCGTGGCGGTGCCACCCTGGTCGACCTCGCCACCGCCAGCGGCTCCAACTTCGTGGTGTTCACGATGTTCTCCACGGTGAGCTTCTTGCTGGTCGTCGTCGTAGCGCTGTTCTTCGGTGACACGATCGCGAGCGAGGCGTCCTGGTCGACCCTGCGCTACCTGCTGGCCGCCCCGGTACCCCGCGGACGGCTGCTGCGGCAAAAGGCGGTGGTGGCCGCGCTGCTGTCAACCTTCGCCCTGGTGTTGCTGCCTGCGGTGGCGATGGCGGTCGGTGTGGTGGCCTACGGAGCCGGCGACCTGGTCTCCCCCACCGGCCAATCGCTGGAATTCCTGCCCGCCGCGAGCCGGCTGGCGCTGGCGCCCGCCTACCTGGTGCTGCACCTGGCGTGGGTCGCCGGGCTGGCGCTGCTGCTGTCGGTGACGACCGATGCGCCGCTCGGGGCGGTCGGTGGTGCGGTGATGGTGTCGATCCTGTCTCAGATCCTGGAGACCATCGACGCGCTCGGCGACCTGCGTGACTACCTGCCAACCCGGTTCAGCTCCGCGTGGGCCGACCTGCTGGCCGCCCCCGTCGACTGGGGCCAGCTGGCCAGTGGAGCGTTCTCCGGTCTGGCCTACGCGACGGTCTTCGGGCTTGGCGCCTGGTGGCGGTTCGCCATCAAGGACATCACCACCTGACGGCCCACCACCAGACCAACTGTGGCACCGCGTCCGGTGACGCTGTGCGTCGTGAACTTGACATGGCCGACCTCTCGACTCACTGCAACGTCCGCGGTGTCGAGTTCACGACGTACACCATCGCCGCTTGCCACGCGTGAATGGTCACATGGAGGCCAGGCGGGAGATTGGCGACTACAGCTGATTGCTCGCGTCGCTACTCATGAAACGTCTGCACCGAAGACCAGGATCGATGCAGTGAACCCGTGCAGATGATTTCGGCCCCCGACCGGGCCGATCTCGCCGGCGGCGAAGAATCCGGCCACACCAGTGGTGTCGAGCCCGGTGCGCACCGCCAGCACGTCGTGATCGGCGCTCGGGAACATGGTCTTGCCCCGCCCGTTGCAGGAAAAGAGCAGCGCGCCGCCCACCGGACCGTTCTCCGCGCGAAACCGGGAGAACGACTCCTTGAGGTCGTCGTCGGCGGCGGACGCGTCACGCACCTGGAAGCGAACGGTGCGACCCACGTCCACGACCTCTGCGATGGCGATCGCGCCCCGCGCGCTGTCGGCGCCCATGACGCCGCGGATGAGGAAGTCACCGCGCTCGTGCTCCTCGACGTACTCGTCCATCGCGACGCCGATGTGCAATCCCCGCGCGACGACTTGTCGCTCCTCGGCAGGGAGCTCGGCAACGATCTGTTCGAGCTTGGTCAGAGCGGGCGTCCCGGCCAGCTCCAGCAGCACGTTGCCCTCAGCCTTGGTGACGATCATCGGAGGACCGAACGGGCGGCAACCCTGGCTGACCACCGGGACGGCGGCAACGGGACCGCCGAGCACCACCCCCACCGCACCGGTCGGCACGCTGTGCCCGTCCAGGAACAGCCGCGCGGACCGTCCGCCGCGAGGACCGCTGGCCACGCCGCCGATCAGCGGCAGACCGGTGAGGTCGTCGTTGGAGCGCTGCACGAAGGCCGCGACGGGAAAAGTGAATGGGTCGGCGAGAAGCACCGCGACGGCGTCGTCTTCGTGTCGGTCCGGCATGCCGGTGACGGCCGCACCATCGGGAGTGCGTACCAGCTCCAGATGCAGTGGAGTGCGTTTGACGCCGGGAAGGCAGGCCGCGAACACGCTGACTGCGGGCTCGGCCTCCACTCCGCGGCCGGCGCCGATCACGCCGCCGGCGCTGCAGCCCAGCGTCGTGCCGGCTCCAGCCAGCTCCATCGCGCGGGTGCCCGCCGACTCGACCGCGTCCGGATCGTCACCGCAGACGAACATGCACAGCAGGTCGGGGCGCTGCCCGTGCAGCGGAGCCAGAGCCTGGGTGACGGCGGACTCCGCCGCCGCAGCCAGGTCGGGACCGACCGCGAGGCCGTCACCGAAGCGGGACGTGAGCACGTCTGCTGGGGAGGACACGAGGCAAGCCACCTTCCGACGACTGCGGAAAGCTCCATTGTGCGCCGTGATCACCCTCCTGGCAGCATGAGATGAACGTCGCCGAATTCGTGCCAGCGATACCCTGCGCGTAACGCCTCGGCGTAGGAGGCGGCGAGCAGGTCGGGCCCTGCCAGCGCCTCCAGCATCAGCAGGTGCGACGCCGTCGGCTCATGCCAGCCGGTGAGTAGCCCGTCCACTACGGTGACTCCGCGCTCCGGCGAGACCAGCAGGTCGGTCCATCCGGAACCGGTGCCGCCGATGGCTCCGGCTGACTCCAGGGCGCGCACCACTGTGGTGCCCACCGCGATCACCCGACGGTTTTCAGCGCGGGCGGCGTGTACCGCTGCAGCGGTCGAGGCTGGCACGGCGAACCACTCGGCATACAGCGGCTCACCGGACTCCGCGGAGGACACCCCGGTGTGCAGCAGCAATGCCGCAACCTGCACTCCGCGAGCACGCAGCCGGTACAACAGCCGCTTGGTCAGTGGCCGACCTGCGCTGGGCATCTCCGCGCTGCCTGGGGTATCGGCGTACTCGGTGCGGTACGCCGACAGTGGCCAGCGGGCGCTGGCGTACCGGTAACGGATCGGGTCGCCGTACTCGTGCAGCCACTTCCCCAGCGCGATGGGGGTGCGTAGCGCGCCGCACCACAACCGGGAGCTGGTCGATCCGGCCGGCGCAGAGCAGTCGAGTCGCAGAATCCCACCGCCGGTCAGCCGGATCCGCGTGCCAGTCCGGTCCTGCCGCGACGACTCGCCACCAAGCGGACCAGGCGTGCGAACCTCGACCATCCACCGCGACGTGGTGCCGACCAGCGCCGCCGGGTAGTCCAACGTCGCCCCAGGATCCAGTGTGGACAGGTGCACCTCGACCCGCTGCCCGTCGGAGGTGACGCCTCCTAGCGCGGCGGGCAGTGTGTCGGAGGTGTTCACCACCAGCAGATCCCCAACCCCCAGCACCGTGGGCAACTCGGCCACGCTGCGGTGTTCGAGCCCGCCATCGGTCGCCACCAGCATCCGCACCCGGTCCCGTGGTACCCCTCGGGACTCCGGTGGCCCGCTGGCCACCAGGTGGTCGGCCAGCTCGAAGGACGGCACCGGCGGCGTCACACCGACACCCGCTTAAGCTCCGCCACGGTGTAGCGCCCACTGGGCACCGGCTCATCAACCACCCGGCGCAGCGTGGGCACCACCTCCTCCGGCCGCGGGCGATCGCCGATGTCCTCACCCGGGAAAGCCGCTGCCTGCATCGTGGTCCGCAGATCACCGGGATCCACCGCGAGTACTCGCACGTCGGGCTCCTCGGCAGCGAGCACCCGGGCCAGTTGGTCGAGTGCGGCCTTGCTGGCGCCGTATCCACCCCAGCCCGGGTAACCCTCGACGGCCGCGTCACTGCTGATCGCCAGCACGGTGCCGCCGGCCGCGCGCAAGGCCGGCAACGCCAGCTGGACCAGCAGCAATGGTGCGACCGTGTTGGTCTCGAAGACTGCGCGAAGCTCCTCGGCCCGGTAGCTGGCCAGCGGGGGTAGCGGGGTCTGCCCGAGCGAGGAGGCGTTGAGCACAAGCAGGTCCAGCCGGCCGCCGATCGCGGCGACCAGCTGGTGGCGATGTGCGTCGTCGGTGATGTCACCGGGTATGGCAGTGGCGTCCGACCACCCGGCCGCGGCGGCGTGGAGATCGGTGGCGGATCGGGCGTCGACGACAAGCCGCCACTTCTCAGTGACAAGGCTGTCGGCGAGTGCGCGGCCCAGGCCGCGGGAGGCTCCCGTGATCAGTGCGGTTTGCATGTCTCCACGGTGCGCGAGAAACAGGCGCGCTCCCTCGGGCTGCGGCACTGATTCCACTCAGACCTTGGTCCTAGGTCCCGGCCATCATTTCGACAGTGACGTGTATTTCCGCAGGCTCGCCAACCTCTCCTTCACCTACTCATCAGCGAAGGAGGTGATCATGAACGTGCCACGTCATGAATGGACACACCGAAAAGGGGGCCCATGGCGGCCGACAGCCAGGGTCTGGTCTGGCAGACCGGAGTTTAGGATCGGATCTCGGAGATCTACCGCGAGGAGATCGACCCGCGGTTCGAGCCGGTGATCGACGGCCTCATACACCGGGCCGGCTTGCGAGTAGGAGACCACGTTCTGGACCTGGGAACCGGGACGGGCGCCGTAGCAGCCAAGGCGGCCGCGCTGGTGGCAGACGAAGGCCTCGTCCTCGCTGTCGACATCAGCCCGGAGATGCTGGACCGCGCTCGGCAACGGTCCGAGGGCTGCACCGCGCAATTCCAGGTGGGCGAGGGAGCAGCCGAGGCGATCCCCACTGCCGAGAACGCATTCGATGTCATCCTGGCCTCGCTGTCGCTGATGTACGTCATCGACCGTGCCGCCGCTGCGCGCGAACTCGCTCGGGTGCTACGTCCTGGAGGCCGTCTCCTGGGTGCGGTCTGGTCCGGACCTGAGAGTTGCGACATTGTGCTTTTCCAACAGACTGCGGCCCGGTTCGCACCGACGCCACCAGTGTCCGGTGTCGGCCCCGGCGCACTCGCAGACACCGAACCGTTCCTCGACCAGCTTGCTGATTACGGCATCGAGGCTCAGGTCGAGACCGAGGTGCTCGGATTTGACTTCGACGACTTCGCCAGCGCATGGAATACACTGGCCGGCGTAACAGCCGCGCAGTTGCCACCGGAACGACAAGAAGAAGCCAAAGCCGCTGTACGGGAGGCGATGTGGCCGGATCCCACCGCTCCACGAAGGTTTCGTAACACCGTTGAGTACATCGTCGGAACACGTCCCGGATCGACTCGAAAGTGAGCGCCTCTTTGCAATTCGGCACAAGAACGGGCGGCTCGACGAAGACCGGTGCGACCAGCTCCATCAGACGTGGGTCGGCTTCTTCGACAGCCGCTACCGGTCCGACGGCGGAATCTCTCACACGCGGGAATACCTCCTCGTCGTAGGAACACGGCTGAACGGGAATGTGGGCTCGGCTGCGGATCAGGGGTCAACCAGCCCGTCGCGCACCGCCAGCAGCGCTGCCTGCGTGCGATCGACGACTCCGAGCTTGGCCAGGATGGAGCTGACGTGCGCCTTCACCGTCTTCTCCGAGAGCACCAGCTCGCGGGCGATGAGTCGGTTGGACAGTCCTCGGCCGATCAGCCGCAGCACCTCACGCTCTCGCGTCGTGAGCGGGTTGCGCTGGGTAACCGAATGCATCACCGCCGCCGCGACCCTCGGGTGCAGTGGCGCGCCCCCGTGGTGCACCGAACGCAGCGCACTTGCGAGCTCGGCGGGCCCGACGTCCTTGAGCAGGTAACCCGCCACGCCGGCCCGCACGGCCGGTAGCACCGAGTCCTGCCCGGAGAACGAGGTGAGCACCACGACTTTGACCTCGGGATGGGTGTCGCGCAGCCGCCGCGCGGTCTCGAGCCCGCTCAGCCCGGGCAGCACGAGGTCCAGCAGCACGATGTCCGGGTGCATGGCCGCCACTAACGCCAGCGCCTGTTCCCCGCCGCTCGCCTCGCCGACCACCTCCATGTCCTCCTGCAGCTCAAGGAAGGTGCGCAGTCCGGTGCGCACCATCTCGTGGTCATCGACGAGCAGCAGCCGGACCAGATCAGCCAGTGGGCACCTCCAGCGTCACGGTGGTGCCCGCCCCAGGTGCGGTGTCCACCTGCAGGATGCCGCCGAGCGCTTCGGCACGCTCGCGCATGCTGGCCAGCCCGAGGCGCCGGGAGGTGCGGGCCGTGGCCGCAAGGTCGAACCCGCGACCGTCGTCGGACACCTTCAGCCGCGCCGCCGCACCGGACACGTCCAGTCGCACCCGGATTCGGTGCGGCGAAGCGTGCTGCAGGGCGTTGCCGATCGCCTCGTTGGCCACTTTGAGGACCTCGCGCCCGACCTCCCCGGCGTAGCTGCCGCCCCGGCCTTGGACTTCCAGCAGGATCGGCACGTCGTGCACGGCACGGAGCAGGTCCACCCGCTTGCGTAGCGCCGCGCCGAGCCCCTCGCGGTCCACGTCCGGCGGCCGCAGCGTGTCCACCAGTGCTCTCAGCTCATCCAGCGCGGTCCGCGACAGGTCCCGCACCCGGTTCAGATGGGCATCCGCCGGGGACCCGGCACCTGTCACGGTGGCCGCAGACTCCGCGGCCAGGGTGAGGCTGAACAGGGTCTGGGTCACCGAGTCGTGCAGGTCTCGAGCAATGCGAGTGCGCTCGTCCGCGATGGACAGTTCGCGGAGCCGCTCCTGGCGCTGGGCGTTGACCACCGCCAGCGCGGCGTAGCCGGCGAGCGTCTCCACCAGGCGCTGGTCGGCCTCGGTGAAAGTGTCTCCGCCGATCTTCTCCGCCAGGTACAGCGCAGCGACCACCTCGCCGCCAGCCATGATGGGCACCCCGAGGAAGGACCGCATGTCCGGATGAGCGTGCGGGTAGTAACGGAATCGGGGATCCGCACGGATGTCCGCGCGTCGGATAACCTCCGGTTCTTTCAGCAGCGCGCCGAGCAGGCCATGGGTCCGCGGAAGTGAGCCGATCCGGTGCCAGGTCTGGGAGTCCACCCCGGCGGTGAGAAACAGCGCAAATCCGCCGTCACCGTCGGGCACACCGACTGCGGCGTAACGAGCTCCCGCCAGGTCGCGCGCACCGTCCAGAATGCTTCGCAGCACCTGCTCGCTGCGCCGCTCGGCACCGAGTTGACCGACCACGTCGAGCAGCCGGCGTAGCGCAGACGCGTCATCACTCATCACCGCCATCCTCGCACCGCGGCTCCCACCCTGACCGATCAAGGGTTGGTGGCGGTTAGTGACGTCCCAGCAGGGGGTTGGCGGTCCTTGAAGGGCGCCCAACTAGCGGAGGCCGGCGGCGTCCATTCCGCGAAGCTCCTTCTTGAGATCGGCGATCTCGTCCCGAAGCCGGGCGGCCAGCTCGAACTGCAACTCCCGGGCCGCGCCCATCATTTGATCGGTGAGCTGCTGCACCAGGTCTGCGAGCTCAGCACGAGGCATCGATGAGGTGTCGCGACCCTCCAGGACGCCCGCGTTGCTCCGAGCCCGCCCGGGCTCGCCAGCGGCGCGCTTGCCCCGGGAAGCATTGCGCCCGGATCCGCCGACCTGCACCGCAACCGTTTCCGAGGTGTCACCGGCCTCGGCGTAGACGCGCTCGAGGATGTCGTTGATCTTCTTGCGCAGCGGTTGCGGGTCCACCCCGCGTTCGGTGTTGTAGGCGACCTGCTTGGCCCGTCGCCGGTTGGTCTCGTCGATGGCTCGGTGCATCGAGTCGGTGACCCTGTCGGCGTACATGTGCACTTGGCCGGACACGTTGCGGGCGGCCCGGCCGATGGTCTGGATCAGCGAGGTCCCGCTGCGCAAGAACCCCTCCTTGTCGGCGTCCAGGATCGCCACCAGCGACACCTCGGGCAGGTCCAGGCCCTCGCGGAGCAGGTTGATTCCGACCAGCACGTCGAACTCACCGAGCCGCAACTGCCGCAACAACTCCACCCGGCGTAGCGTGTCCACCTCGGAGTGCAGGTAGCGGACCCGGATGCCGAGCTCAAGCAGGTAGTCGGTGAGGTCTTCGGCCATCTTCTTGGTCAGCGTGGTGACCAAGACGCGTTCATTGCGTTCAGCGCGAATGCGCACCTCGTGCACCAGGTCATCGATTTGGCCCGTGGTGGGTTTGACCACGACCTCCGGGTCCACCAGGCCGGTCGGGCGGATGACCTGCTCGACGAACTCGCCACCGGCCTGACCCATCTCATACGGTCCCGGGGTCGCTGAAAGGTACACCGTTTGCCCGATCCGCTCCTGGAACTCCTCCCAGGTCAGCGGCCGGTTGTCCATCGCCGAGGGCAGCCGGAAGCCGTGCTCCACCAGGGTGCGCTTGCGGGAGGCGTCACCCTCGTACATCCCGCCGATCTGCGGCACCGTGACATGTGACTCGTCGATGACCAGAAGGAGATCTTCTGGGAAGTAGTCCAGCAGGGTGGCCGGTGCCGAGCCGGCCGCGCGCCCGTCGATATGCCGCGAGTAGTTCTCGATGCCGTTGCAGAAGCCGACCTGACGCATCATTTCCACGTCGTACTGGGTCCGCATCCGCAGCCGCTGGGCCTCCAGCAGCTTGCCCTGCCTGTCCAGCGCGGCCAGCCGATCCCCCAACTCGGCATCGATGCCCTTGATGGCGCGCTCCATCCGCTCCGGTCCGGCGACGTAGTGCGTGGCCGGGAAGATTCGCAGCTCGGGTACCTCCCGGACCACCTCCCCGGTGAGCGGGTGCAAGTAATAGAGCGACTCGACCTCGTCACCGAAGAAGTCGATGCGGACCGCAAGTTCCTCGTAGGCGGGGATGACCTCCACCGTGTCACCGCGGACCCGGAACGTCCCTCGGGCGAAGGCGAGGTCGTTGCGGGTGTACTGGATGTCGACCAGGGCCCGCAGCAGCGCGTCGCGCCCGACCTCGCCACCGACCGGTACATGAATCGACCCCTTCAAATATTCCTGCGGGGTACCGAGCCCGAAAATGCACGACACCGAGGCGACGACGACGACGTCGCGGCGAGTGAGTAGCGACCTCGTGGCGGAGTGCCGCAACCGCTCCACGTCGTCGTTGACCGAGGAGTCCTTCTCGATGTAGGTGTCGGTCTGCGGAACGTATGCCTCGGGCTGGTAGTAGTCGTAGTAGGAGACGAAGTACTCCACCGCGTTGTTCGGGAAGTAGTCCCGCAGCTCGTGGGCAAGTTGCGCGGCGAGGGTCTTGTTCGGCGCCATCACCAGCGTCGGGCGCTGCACCCGCTCGATCAGCCAGGCAGTGGTGGCCGACTTACCCGTGCCGGTGGCACCCAGCAGCACGACGTCACGCTCGCCGGCGGTGATCCGGCGTTCCAGCTCGTCGATAGCGGCCGGCTGATCGCCGGCCGGCGCGTAGTCGCTGACCATCTGGAACCGGTCCTGCGTCCGCGGTGTCTTGCCGAGCGGGCGGAACTCGGAGTGCGGACGCAGATCGCGTTGGATGGCGGCGGCATCGGTCATGGCATGAGGGTAGGCCGGGTCCCTGACAGTCTGCCTTCGCCTGGTGCCCTCTGCCGGGACATGCGTAGGGTCGGCCTCTATGACGGCCCCGCACCGGATGAGTGCCGCGACCGCCCCTCAGATACACCCACCTAAGGTTGAACTGTTCGACCTGGACGCGATGACCAACACCGATCCTAAGGGGGTCGTTCGCACGGTCGGCGAGTACCGGGTCGAGCCGTTCGGTCTCTACCTCGCCCGTGATGTCGACGATCACCCGTCGATCCGCGCGCTTGAGTCGTGGTTGCTGCCCGAGGTGGGGTTGAGGATCACCGACTGGTTCTATCGCCCCGGGCACGAGCGCGACCAGGACTTCTACCTCGACGTTGTCCGCATCGACATCGACTCCAGGCGTTGGCGCACTGAGGACCACTACCTGGATCTCATCGTCCGGGTTGGCCGAGGCGTCGACGTGCTCGACACCGATGAGTTGCTGGACGCGGTGCTCGCCGGGCTGCTCGACCCGCCCACTGCGCAGACGGCCTTGGCTACCACCTATCGAACGGTGGACGGTCTGGCCCGGCACGGATACCAGTTGGACCGGTGGCTGTCGACGGTGGGTGCGTGGCCGACCTGGAGTCGGCACTGACTCAGCCAGGAGTCACTCCACCAGCCAGCCGGTTCGCGCTGCCCACTGCTGCGCCCGATCCAGAGCTGCGTGCACGAAGGGCGTTTTCGCGTCGGCGTAGGCGTCGATGCTGTCCCAGGGCCGTGCCGCCAAGCGACGCTTGACCTCGGCGTACTTGCGAGCACTTGACGGATGGGCCCGCAACCAGTCCCGCAGCAGCACGGTTTGCCGCCAGGTCGGGGAGTTGACGGGTCGGATGTGGCAGTTGACGGCCCGCGCCGGATCGGCGTTGACCGCTATCGCCTTGTCCCAGGTGCCGCCATCCGGGGCGTTGTCCCACCAGTGGCCGGTAAGCCTGATCAATCCCGCGCCGATGAGGTCATCGGCCAGTTGCTTGGCCACATCAAGGTCCGCGACGACCACCTGCACATCGAGCACGTCCTTGGCGTCCAGACCAGGCACCGAGGTTGAGCCGATGTGGTCGATGCGCACTGCCCGCCCGGCGGCCACAGCTGCGACACGTGCCATCACCCGCTGCGCCTGCCACGGCCAACTGTCGTCGGGCGCAACGAGGATCGGGGCAGGAGGCCGCGGTGCCCGGCGGCGATGCCGGAGGTTGTCCTCGAAGGGCACCAGCCGCTGCGCCCATAGCTGATCCACTGCGGCGAGGGTCTCGTCCCGGGAACCGGCGTTGTCCAGGCACACATCCGCGGCGGCATGGCGCTGTTCGTCGGTGGCTTGCGCCGCGATCCGCGCGCGGGCGTCCGCCGCAGGCATCCCGCGCTGGTCCACCAGACGCCGAACCCGTACCTCAGCGGCTGCGTGCACTACAACGACCAGTGGAAACCCCGCTGCCAGCCCCGCCTCGACCAGCAGCGGGATGTCCTGCACGACGATGGCATCGGGCGGTGCCGCGTCGAGCAGCTCGGCGGTGCGCGCTGTGACCAGCGGGTGCACGATGGCGTTGAGCCGGCTTCGGGCGTCCGCGTCACCGAACACCCGCGCGCCCAACGCCGACCGATCCAGCGCGCCGGCCTCTGTTCGGACCTCCACGCCGAACTCGTCCACCACGGCGCGCAGTCCATCAGTACCGGGCTCGACCACCTCGCGGGCGATCCGATCCGAGTCGATGATCCACGCCCCCCGCTGCGCCAGCCGGGCCGCCACCGTGGACTTACCGGATCCGATCCCTCCAGTAAGTCCGACCCTCAGCATTGCGCAACAGTGAGT
Organism: Actinomycetota bacterium; assembly: GCA_030862525.1. Lineage (GTDB taxonomy): Bacteria > Actinomycetota > Actinomycetes > Mycobacteriales > Pseudonocardiaceae. The sequence goes on from JALZDN010000074.1 coordinate 21,539, forward strand.
ACCTGAACTACACGCCTCCGGAGAGCTTCTCCCGCAGCGCCGCCAACTGCTCGTCGCTGGCGAGCGAACCGGCGCCAGGGCCACCGCTGGGAGTGGGCGCCTCGGTAGTCGCCGAGGAGTAGTTCTGGTCCTCAGCCGCGTCCGACTGGGCCTCGGCTGCCTTGACGACCTGCTTGCGGTGCTGCTCGAAACGAACCTGCGCCTCTGCGTAAGAACGCTCCCATTCCTGGCGCTGCTTCTCGTAGCCCTCAAGCCAATCGTTGGTCTCGGGATCGAAGCCCTCGGGGTAGATGTAGTTGCCCTCGGTGTCGTACTCGGCAGTCATGCCGTACTGGGTCGGGTCGAATTCCATTTCGGGGGACAGCCCCTCGTTGGCCTGCTTGAGGGACAGGGAGATCCGCCGCCGGTCCAGGTCGATGTCGATGACCTTGACCATGACGTCGTCACCGACCTGCACAACCTGCTCGGGGATCTCGACGTGCCGCTCGGCGAGCTCCGAGATGTGCACCAAACCCTCGATGCCCTCCTCAACCCGGACGAATGCACCGAAGGGCACCAGCTTGGTCGCCTTGCCAGGCACAATCTGCCCGATCTGGTGGGTGCGGGCGAACTGCCGCCACGGGTCTTCCTGGGTCGCCTTGAGCGACAGCGACACCCGCTCGCGGTCCAAGTCGACGTCGAGCACCTCGACGGTGACCTCCTGGCCGACCTCGACAACCTCGCTGGGGTGATCGATGTGCTTCCAGGACAGCTCAGAGACGTGCACCAGACCGTCCACGCCACCGAGGTCCACGAACGCCCCGAAATTGACGATCGAGGAGACCTGGCCCTTGCGGACCTGCCCTTTGGCCAGCTGGTTGAGGAACTCACTGCGCACCTCGGACTGAGTCTGCTCCAGCCAAGCGCGACGCGAGAGCACCACATTGTTGCGGTTCTTGTCCAGCTCGATGATCTTGGCTTCGAGCTCGCGACCCACGTAAGGTTGGAGGTCACGGACCCGCCGCATCTCGACCAGCGAGGCGGGCAGGAAGCCGCGCAGCCCGATGTCGAGGATCAAGCCGCCCTTGACGACCTCGATGACGGTGCCCTTGACCGGCTCCTCGTTCTCCTTGAGAGCCTCGATATTGCCCCAGGCGCGCTCGTACTGGGCGCGCTTCTTGGACAGGATCAGTCGGCCTTCCTTGTCCTCTTTCTGGAGAACCAGGGCCTCGACCTCGTCGCCCACCGCCACAACATCTGCGGGGTCGACATCGTGTTTGATGGACAGTTCCCGCGACGGGATAACGCCCTCGGTCTTGTAACCGATGTCGAGTAGCACTTCGTCACGGTCGACCTTGACGATGGTGCCTTCGACGATATCGCCATCGTTGAAATATTTAATGGTCTTGTCGATGGCGGCGAGGAAGTCCTCCTCCGTCCCGATGTCGTTGATCGCGACCTGCTGTACGGACGGGGCGGCGGTGGTGTCGGTGGACATGCGGTGGGGTGCTCCGAGGGGATAGGGTCGTCGGTGGGCAGTGTTGTGTCGCTGTCGTGCAATGCGCTCACAGCTCTGCTGGGGTATACAACCCCCCCGCAGTGCCGCAGTGTTCCGGATGCGACGTGCTGAGAACAGCTCGACAAGCCGGCCAGCGCGAAACCACAGCGCTAGTCGATCGTACCCAGGCTTGAGTCCGGGCAGCAAACGCAGCCCCCGGCATTCACCCACCCCTTCTGACAGACTGCCTCGGTGACGGGCGCTCCGCAACCACAAGACGACGAACGCAGCACACCCCACGGGCGCGCTGAGGCGTTACTGGGCACCGTCAGCGTGGCGAAGCGGCTGGTCAGCGCCGCGGACACGGTGGACGCTAATCGCCGCTGGTGGGACGCCGACGCTGAGGACTACCTCGCTGCTCACGGTGACTTCCTGGGCCAGGCGGATTTCGTGTGGTGTCCAGAGGGACTTCGCGAGTCGGACGCCGGCCTGCTCGGCGAGCTGCGGGGCCGTCGTGTGCTCGAGGTCGGTTGCGGGTCGGCGCCATGCGCACGTTGGCTGGCCGTCCAGGGCGCGCGGGTCGTCGGCCTGGACTTGTCGGCTGGAATGCTGCGGCATGCGGTGCACGCGGCGCGCAAAACTGGAATCTCGGTGCCGCTGGTGCAGGCCGACGCCGCTCAATTGCCCTTCGCCGACAGCAGCTTCGACCTGGCCTGTTCGGCGTTCGGCGCGGTGCCGTTCGTCGCGGACTCAGCTGCGGTGATGCGGGAGGTCGCCCGAGTACTGCGCCCTGGCGGTCGGTGGGTCTTCGCGGCCACCCACCCGCTGCGCTGGATCTTCCCTGACGATCCCGGTGAGGCCGGTTTAACGGTGGCGCAATCGTATTTCGACCGCACCCCTTATGTCGAGGTGGACAGCGCGGGCAAACCCACCTACGTAGAGCACCACCGCACCCTGGGTGACCGGGTCAGAGAAATCGTCGCCGCCGGATTGGTGCTGGAGGACCTGGTGGAGCCGGAATGGCCCGCCGGGCTACATCGGGAATGGGGTCAGTGGAGCCCGCTGCGCGGAGCGCTGTTCCCCGGCACCGCAATCTTCCGCTGCCGCCTCGCGTGACTGCATTATGGCGATTGTTGTGCTGGGTACGGGCGCCGCGTGAGGTGGCCCGAACATGTGTCGAATGACCGACGGAGGCCTGGATGGCAGCCACACCGGTCGAGCTGACCTGGGACCAGGTCCTGTCGTGGCGGATGGACCGGCAGTTGCTCCACCGCCTGGACGACATCGACACAACCGCAATCGTGCAGCGGCTGGCTGGTGTGCACGCCCAAGTAACCTCCTCCGCCGAGCAGGCGGTCGGGGTACGGCGGCCGGACGGGACATCCGACGTCGCTAAGGCGCTGGCGAATCGCACCATCGTCAAGACCTGGGCTTTCCGCGGCACTCTGCATCTGCTCGCCGCCGAGGACGCCGGTGCCTACCTCAGCCTGCTGGCCGCAGCGAGGACTTGGGAGAAGGCCGCGTGGCAGCGAGAGTTCGCCACTGCCGAGCAGATGGCCGCGATCGCCGAGGCCGCCACCGCAGCACTCGACGGCGCCGTACTCACCCGTGAGAGCCTTGCTGACGAGATCATCGCCCGCACCGGCGACGCCTCGCTCGGAGACAAGTTGATCTCCGGCTGGAGCGCGGTGCTCAAACCGCTGGCGTGGCAGGGCCTGCTGTGCAACGGGACCAGCCAGGGCAACCGCGTCACTTTCACCAACCCGGCCACCTGGCTGCCGGGCTGGAAAGGGCTGCCTGATCCAGCCGATGCCGTCGCCGTCGCAATCCCCAGTTACCTCGGGGCCCACGGCCCCGCCAGCATGACCGCTTTCGACCAGTGGTTGCACCGCGGTGCGGCCAAGAAGTCGACACTGAAAAGCTGGTTCGGTGCGCTGATGGAAAGCAGCGCGCTGACTGTGGTGAAGGTCGACGGCGTGCCGCTCTACGCCCGCACCGCTGATGTCGACGCGCTGGCCGCCGCCGTGCCCAGTGACCAGGTGCGCCTGCTGCCTGCCTTCGACCAGTACGTGCTTGGGCCCGGCACCAGGGACCACCGGATCATTACGCCCGCCCGTCGCTCCCTGATCAGCAGGGCGGCTGGGTGGATCTCACCGGTTGTAGTTGCGGGTGGGCGCGTAGCCGGCACCTGGCAGGGCAACGGCGACGCGCTGGTGGTCAAGCTGTTCAGTGAGGCAGGTGCGGTTGACCAGACCGCACTGGATGCCGAGGTCGCCGTCCTGGAGCGGGTCATCGGTCGGCAGTTCACGACGTCGGTCGTCACCATCTGACGCACGGCGGTGATGCGCCATTCGGAGCTGAATCGCGGCAACCCGCCGTCAACCGTGGTCGGTTACCAGGAACTCGCGACCCTCGGGGTCGGTGATGCGGATGTAGGTGCCCCAGGACTCGGTGACCGGGTCAGTTGCCGTGACGTCGGCGGCCCGCAACTGCGCGACCGTACCCGGTAGGTCAGCACAGGAGAAGCCGACCGGGTACTCGGTGCCGGGCTCACGGCCGAAGGCGGCAGCGCTGCTGAGAACCAGCCCGGTCCGCTCTCCCTTCGGCGCGACCTCGATCCAGCGCGCACCGGGCCACATCTCCCCATCGGTGCGCTTCTCGAAACCCAGCTTGTCCACGAAGAACTCGACCATCGTGTCCTGATCGGCGACGGCCAGCATCGCCCAGTGGATTCGAGTGATCATGGTGCACCCTCCATGTCTCAGTCTTGGTGCTTCGACCCTGCAAGCAGGTCTCAGTCTCAATGCTTCGACCCTGCAAGCAGGTCTCAGTGCGCCGCGTCGTCCCAGCATCGTCCGAATCCGACCGAGACCTCCAGCGGGACGCTCAACGCGTACGCCGAACCCATCTCGCGACATACGAGGGTCTCCACCGCGGCATGCTCACCGTCGGCGACCTCCAACACCAGCTCATCGTGCACCTGCAGCAGTATCCGGGACCGGAGACCCTCGGCACGCAATGCGCGGGCGACTTGCAGCATCGCGACCTTGATGATGTCCGCGGCGCTGCCCTGGATGGGCGCGTTGAGCGCCATCCGCTCGGCCATCTCGCGACGCTGGCGGTTGTCGCTGACGAGGTCGGGAAGATACCGGCGGCGACCCAGGATGGTGGCGGTGTAGCCCTCCAGGCTGGCCTTTTCGACCACCGTGCGCAGGTAGTCCCGGACACCACCAAATCGGGCGAAGTACTCCTCCATCAACTGGCGGGCCTCCTCGGTGGAGATCCGCAGCTGCGCGGACAACCCGAACGCGGACAACCCGTAGGCCAGGCCGTAGTTCATCGCCTTGATCTTGGCGCGCTGCTCGCCGGTCACCGCGGCAGCGTCCACCGCGAACACCCGCGCGGCGGTGGCGGCGTGGAAGTCATGACCCGACGTGAACGACTCGATCAACGCGGTGTCGTCGGACAGATGCGCCATGATCCGCATCTCGATCTGGCTGTAGTCCGCCGTCATCAACTCTGAATAACCGGGACCCACCACGAATGCTCGCCGGATCCGGCGGCCGGACTCGGTGCGGATCGGGATGTTCTGCAGGTTCGGTTCAGTGGAGGACAGTCGGCCGGTCGCGGCGATGGTCTGGTTGTAGGTGGTGTGGATGCGCCCATCGTCGGCCACCGACTTGAGCAGCCCATCCACCGTGGTCTTGAGCCGGGTCGCGTCGCGGTGCGCCAAGAGGTGCGCGAGCAACGGGTGCGCAGTCGCCACGTAAAGGGTCTGCAGCGCATCGGCGTCGGTGGTGTAGCCCGTCTTGGTGCGCTTGGTTTTGGGCATACCCAACTCGTCGAACAGCACTCCCTGCAGTTGTTTGGGCGAGCCCAGGTTGATTTCCCTGCCGATCACCCCGAAGCAGTCCTGCTCAGCCTGCTTCACCGCTGCCGAAAAGCCGGCCTCCAGCTCAGCCAACACGTCACCGTCGACGGCGATACCTGCGGCCTCCAGCTCGGTCAGCACCGTGAGCAGCGGCAGCTCCAGGTCGGTGAGCAACGACCGGCCCGCTATCTGCTCCAGCTCGGCGTCCAGTGCGACAGCGAGCTCGGCCACGGCGCGGGCCCGCAGGATTTCGTCGGCCACCCGGGCGGCGGTGTCCTCGTCCTCGAACAGGCTCGGTTGGGCAACCTCTCCGAGCTCAACCCGCAACCCCTTGCGCAGGTAACGCAACACCAGGTCTGCGAGGTCGAAGGACCGCTGGCCAGGCCGGACCAGGTAGGCGGCCAGCGCAGTGTCGCTGGTCAGTCCGGCCAGCGCGACGCCGCGCGCGTGCAGCGCGTGCAACAGCGACTTGGCGTCATGTGCGGCCTTGGGTGCGGCCGGGTCGGCCAACCACTGCGCCAGCGCCCGCTCGTCGTCGGGGGTCAGCTCCCGGGGATCCAGATAACCGCCCTCGCCGTCGGGGGCGGCCAGGGCGAGACTTTCCAGATCCCCGGCGCCGCGCATCCAGCTGCCGCGGAAGGCGAGCCCGACCCGACGCCCGTCGCTGGCGTGCGCGTCCAACCAGGCAGCCACCTTGCCCGGTTCTATCACCCCACCACGCACCTCGAAGCCCTCCTCGGCTTCGGGTTCGGGTGTGCTGAGGGTGGCGAAAAGCCGGTCCCGCAGCACCCGGAACTCCAGTTCGTCGAACAGCCGGTGCACCGCGTCGCGGTCCCACGGTTTCATCGCCAGGTCGGCGGGCTGCTCGGGTAGATCAACATTGCGGACCAGCTCGGTGAGCTGGCGGTTGAGCAGCACCGACGCGAGGTTCTCGCGCAGCGCGTCACCGGCCTTGCCCTTGACCTCATCTACCCGGTCCACCAGCGCATCCAGCGACCCGAACTCCCGCACCCACTTCGCTGCGGTCTTGTCCCCCACCCCCGGAATACCCGGCAGGTTGTCCGAGGGGTCACCGCGCAACGCCGCGTAATCCGGGTACTGCTGCGGGGTCAGCCCGTAGCGCTGCGCGACCTCCTCGGGGGTGAACCGGGTCAGCTCCGAAACACCTTTGCGGGGGTAGAGCACCGTTACCTGGTCGCTGACCAGCTGAAGGGCGTCCCGATCCCCGGTGCAGACCAGCACCTGATAACCGTCCGGCTCGGCTCGGGTCACCAGGGTCGCGATCACGTCGTCGGCCTCGTAGTTCTCCTTGGTGAGTACCGGAATCCCGAGGGTGCCGAGCACCTCCTGGATCAGCGCGACCTGGCCGCGGAACTCATCGGGCGTGGTGGCGCGGTTGGTCTTGTACGGCGCGTAGGTCTCCGCGCGAAAGGTCTTGCGAGAGATGTCGAAGGCCGCGCCGACGTGGCTGGGCTGCTCGTCGCGGAGCAGATTGATCAGCATCGAGGTGAAGCCGTACACCGCGTTGGTGGTCTGCCCTGTCGTGGTGCGGAAGTTCTCTGCGGGCAGTGCGTAGAACGCCCGGTAGGCCAGGGAGTGACCATCGAGCAGGAGCAGCCGCAGTGGGGAAACCGTCACGGCCCGCGAGTCTAGGCCGGACCCCCGACATCCAGGCCATCCTGTGGGCACCATCAGCGACATGGATGCTTGGCGCTGTCCAGAAGCCGCCGTACGCAGCCACATGGATGCTTGTCGTTGCTCAGCGCTGCCTACAGTGAACCGGGCAGCTGTCCGTCAGGGAGGTTCTGCGTGACCACGTCCGGCGACCCGTTCGAGACCGATCCGGCCACCACCGAGCTGATGGCCCGCTGGGCCAACGAGCAGCTCATCGACCGGATGGGCATCAAGATCACCGAATGGGATCCGGATCGGATGGTGGGGACCATGCCGGTGGCGCACAATCGTCAGTCCTTCGGGCTGCTGCACGGTGGGGCGAGCGCAGTGCTGGCCGAAACCCTCGGCTCGATGGCGGGCTGGCTGTGGAGCCGGCCGGACAAGGTTCCGTTGGGACTGGAACTGTCGTGTTCCCACCACCGGGCGGCGACCGAGGGCGAGGTCACCGGCGTGTGTACGCCCCTGCACCGCGGCCGCACAGTGGCGAGCTTCGAGATCCGGATCAGCGACGAGCGGGGGCGTCCGGTCTGCACCGCCCGGCTCACCTGCCTGCTGCAGCAGCGCCCGCCCGGCTAGCTCGTTGTCAGACCTGCCGGTTGGTGTCCGTGGCCTATAGCTCACTATGAGCACTCGGTCGGCCAGCGGGGGTTCACCGGATCTCCGCCGACCGGCGCTGTCGACCCTCTGCAGGAGGAGGCGCACCCCCGTGCGACCAGCAGGCCCCGTCCGGCGACGAGCCGGGCCGCGGCCCGAACAGCCCGGCCCTGCCCACCGGGCCCCCGACCTGCTGCGCGCGTTGCTCGTCGCGCTGATCGCCCCGCTGATCGCCGGGGCCGCATTGCTCGCCCTGGCTGCACCGGCAGTGGCCGCACCGGCACTGGCCGCCCAGCAACCGGCCCCGCCCGAGGAAGAGGGCCTGCCAGTCAACGGCACGCTGCGCAACGTCGACGGCACGCTGCTCGTCGGCGTCCGGGTACAGGCTCTCGACTCCGGCGGGCAGCAGGTCGCCAGTACCGCCTCGGACACCAGAGGCCGCTGGGAACTGACCGTACCGACGCCAGGCGAATACACGTTCCGGATCGACCAGGAATCGCTGCCCCCAGGCGTCAACGTGCTCCAGGGGGAAGTGGTCCGCGATGTGAGCCCAGGAACGCTGTCCCTGGTGGTGTTCCGCTTCGGAGAACAGCGCGAAGGCCTGGAGACCTCGGCCACCGCACAGATCCTGCGGATACTGATCGACGGCATCCGGTTCGGCTTGGTCATCGGCATCACCGGAGTGGGCCTGTCGCTGATCTTCGGCACAACCGGACTGACCAACTTCGCGCACGGTGAGCTGGTCACGATCGGCGCGGTGGTGGCCTGGACGTTCAACGTCACCTTAGGGCTCCACTTGATCTGGGCCACTGTGCTGGCGATCGTGGCCGGCGCTGCCCTCGGTGCAGCGAATGACCTAGGTATCTGGCGCCCGATGCGGCGGCGACGCGCCGGCCTCATCGCCCAGCTGGTGATCTCGATCGGTCTGGCACTCGTGCTGCGCTACCTGGTGCTGATCTTCTTCGGTGGCCGGTCCGAGGCATTCGCCGATTACACCAACCAGGTGGAGCGCGACTACGGAATCGTCAGCATCACCGACAAGGACGTCGCCACGATCGTGATCAGCCTGGTCGTCCTCATCGGGATCGCGTTGCTGCTGCAACGGACCCGGATCGGCAAGGCGATGCGGGCGGTGGCGGACAACCGGGACCTGGCCGCCGCCTCCGGCATCAACGTCGAGCGGGTCGTGCTGTTCGTGTGGGTCCTGGCCGGGGCGCTGGCGGCGCTGGGTGGCGTGCTGTTCGGTCTTTCCGAGTTGGCCGGCACGGTGCAGTACGAAATGGGCTTCGCGCTGCTGCTGTTGATGTTCGCCGGGGTGATCCTGGGTGGCCTGGGCACCGCCTACGGTGCGCTGGTGGGTTGCCTGATCGTCGGGGTGCTGGTGCAGATCTCCGCGCAGATCATCCCGGTTGATCTCAAGTATCTGGGTGGGTTGGCGGTGCTCGTGGTCATCCTGGTGATCAGACCACAGGGTCTGCTCGGCAGCCGGGTACGGATCGGATGAGCAGATGATCGACGTCTCGAACCTGCTCACCAACGGCATCGCAGCGCTGGTCGGCCCCTCGGCGATTTTCTTCGCGCTGCTCGCGATCGGGTTGAACATTCATTTCGGCTACACCGGTCTGCTCAACTTCGGCCAGATCGGTTTCGCGCTGGTCGGCGGGTACGGCATGGGCATCGCGGTGGTGAACTTCGGGCTGCCGCTGTGGGTTGGTGTGCTGATAGGGATGGCCGCCGGCGTGGTGCTCGCCCTGCTGCTCGGGCTCCCGACGCTGCGGTTGCGCGCCGACTACCTGGCCATCGTCACGATCGCGGCTGCCGAGATCCTTCGGCTGATCACGCGGTCAACTTCGATGACAGAATTCTCCGGGGGGACCCAGGGCCTTACCGGCTACGGTGGTGGCTTCCGCCAGCTCAGCCCGTTCGACAACGGGCGCTTCTACGATTTCTTCGGAGTGCGATTTCTCGGCCAGGACCTGTGGTCGATCTGCGTGGGGTGGACTGTGGTCGGGCTGTCGGTGCTTCTGGTGTTTCTCCTGGTACGCAGCCCATGGGGACGGGTGCTCAAGGCGATCCGGGAGGACGAGGATGCGGCCAGGGCACTGGGCAAGAATGTCTTCGCCTACAAGATGCAAGCGTTGGTGCTGGGCGGGGTATTCGGTGCGGTCGGCGGGATCGTCTCCGCGCTGACCACGCAGTCGCTCACGCCGGACTTCTACTCACCACCGCAGACCTTCTTCGCTTACGCGGCGCTCATCATCGGCGGGGCCGGTCGGGTGTTCGGTCCGGTCATCGGCGCGATGATCTTCTGGTTCGTGCTCGCCGTCACGGACAACTTCCTGCGCCAGGCCACCGCGGGCGACCAGCCGTTGATCACCTTCATCGATGACCAGGATGTCGGTGCCATCCGGTTTATCCTGGTGGGGATCGCGCTGGCACTGCTCATGGTGTTCCGACCGCAGGGCATCTTCGGTAAGAAGAGCGAGGTGGCACTCGATGCGCGCTGAGCATCCGTTGGCCGGGGTGTCCCCCGAGCCTGGTATTCCCAAGCCGGACCCGGTCTTGGTGATCGATTCACTCACTCGCTCGTTCGGCGGCCTGCGGGCCGTTGATGTGGCCCACCTGGAGTTCCAGCGGGGCTGCATCACCGGACTGATCGGCCCGAACGGAGCGGGCAAGACCACGCTGTTCAACCTGCTCACCGGGTTCGACCGGCCCAACACCGGCCGCTGGACCTTCGACGGGGCCTCGCTGTCGCGGCTCGGCCCGCATCGGGTAGCCCGTCGCGGGGTGGTTCGTACCTTCCAGCTCACCAAAGCGCTGGCCAAACTCACCGTGCTGGACAACATGCGCCTGGGCGCGCCGAAACAGAGCGGCGAACGGTTCTTCGGTGCCCTGCTCAGCGGTTGGGCAGAGCAGGAGCGGGCCAACACCCGTAAGGCGATGGAGCTGCTGACTCGGTTCCAGCTGGATGCCAAGGCTCACGAACTCGCCGGCTGCCTGTCCGGCGGGCAACGCAAGCTGCTGGAGATGGCCCGGGCGCTGATGATGGACCCGACCGTCGTGATGCTCGACGAACCGATGGCCGGAGTGAATCCCGCGCTCACTGAAAGTCTTCTCGGGCACGTCAAATCCCTGCGCGACGACGGTATGACCGTGGTGTTCGTCGAGCACGACATGGACGTCATCCGAGACATCAGCGACTGGGTGGTGGTGATGGCCCAAGGCAGGGTGATCGCCGAGGGCCCGGCTGACGCGCTGTCATCCAACAAGGCTGTTGTCGACGCTTACCTGGGCGCGCACCACGACCAGGCTCTGGAGTTCGACGCCGACGGCAACCCGGTGGGACAGACGGCGGTGCTCGTCGCCGAGATCGAGAGCGAGCTGGAGGCGGCCATCGAACGCGGCGAGGACCTGTCAGCGTCGCCAGCAACCGTCAATAGCGTGCGCGCCAGCACGGCAAGGGACACCGCAGTGACCGACACGGCCGTAGCGCACCGGGAGACCCGACCGTGACCGCTAGTGGATTATCCCCCGCTCAGCTCGCCGCGACCCGCCAGCGGCACCGCGAACTCGCCCAGGGCGCACTGTTGCGGGCCGATGACCTGGTGGCCGGCTACCTGCCCGGCGTGAACATCCTGGAGCACTGCGATTTCTTCCTCCGCGAGGGCGAGATCGTCGGCATCATCGGGCCCAACGGTGCCGGCAAGTCGACGCTGCTCAAGGCGATGTTCGGGCTCATCCCGGTACGCGGCGGCAGCGTCGCGCTGCGCGGCGTCGATATCACCTCGGCCAAGGCTCACGTGCTCGTCACTCGAGGGGTGGGTTATGTGCCGCAGAACAACAACGTGTTCCCGGCGCTGACCATCGAAGAGAACATGCAGATGGGCGGATACCTGCGGCCGCGCGCTTTCACCGCCAGGTTTGACGGGGTGTGCTCGCTGTTCCCGCTGCTGCGTGAGCGGCGCAAGACCAAGGCTGGGGCATTGTCGGGCGGGGAGCGGCAGATGGTCGCAATGGGCCGGGCGCTGATGATGGAACCGTCGGTCCTGCTGCTCGACGAGCCCTCCGCCGGCCTGTCGCCGATGTTCGCCGACGAGGTATTCGTGCGGTGCAAAAAAATCAATGCGGCCGGCATCTCGATCGTCATGGTCGAGCAGAACGCCCGGCGCTGCCTGCAGATTTGCGACCGAGGGTACGTGCTGGACCAAGGCCGCAACGCCTACACCGACACCGGTCCGGCACTGATGAACGACCCCAAGGTCATCGAGCTCTACCTGGGTACGTTGGCCGGATCGAGCGAGGCACGATAACGCCACCTTGCGGGTGGGTAAGCGCCGAGCCGCCGTCGGCGCCTCCACCGGTCAGCGGGCAGCCCCCACTACGCGGTACTGGATTGCGGCTTCGTCAATCTTGTTCTGCGCGTTGAACTCCAGGATTCCGTAGGAGCCGACGGCGCGCTCGCCAGCGGCGGTGAAGTCCAGCGTGCCCGTAACTCCGTCATAGTCGGGATTGCCACCGCTGTCGATGATGTCCCGGCATTGGCGGAAGGTAGTGCACTTCTCACCGTCCTTGGTGATGCCATTGATCTCTGAGGCGATGTCCACCCCCTTGGTTGACTTCGCCTGCTCGGCGGCCAACGCGATGAGCACGACAGCGTCGTAGGCTTCACCGGCGTAGGGGAAATTTTCTAGACTGGGATCTTCAGCCTCCAGGCGCTGCTGGAAATCACCCGACAGTCTGGTCCGCGGGGAGGTACCCCTCATGCCCTTGAGCAGGCCCGGCGGCAGGCCATTGCCCAGGGCGCTATCCATGTTGCCATCGGTGCCGTAGACCGATTTCTGACCGGGTCCGATTTGCACTTCACTCATCCGAGTGAGGATCTTCTTCGACTCGTCGAAGCCGATCACCGCGATCGCGTTCGGGTTGAACTGTCGGATGTCGTCGATCTCGGTGTTGTAGGACGTCGCATTCGGATCGTAAATGATCTTCTGAATCTGGTTCTGCGGGATACCGGCGTTACGCAGATTCTGCACGGTCTTGTCGGCCAGGCCGCTTCCGTAGGGGTCGTTGCGTGCCAGGATGGAGATCCGTTGTGCACCGTCGGTGGCCATCAACTCCGCCAGGGCCTGAGCTTGCAGGGTGTCCGGTGGAGCGGTCCGGAAGTACAGGCCCTTGTCGGGCCAGCAGGTGAACTCGTCAGAGGTGTTGGCGGGCGAGAACTCGACCACACCCGCACCGGTGATCTTATCGATGACCAGCTTCGTCACCCCTGAGGCGGCGGCGCCGATGATCGCTTGGGCGCCCTGGCCGAGCTCGCGGTCGACAGTCTGGTTCGCCGTGTCGGTCCTGTCGTCGCCGGAGTCACCCCGGATGTGGGTGACCGGGTTGCCCAGGACCCCGCCGGCCGCGTTGATCTCCTTGACCGCGACCTCGACCGCGGCGAACTCGGGCGGGCCCAGGATGGCCAGGCTGCCGGTCTCTGGCAGCAACGTGCCGATCTTCAGCGGTGCGATGCTCGGCTGCCCACTCGGCTTGGCCTGCGGGGGGTTTTCGCACGTAGTCGCCGAGGGACCCCCACCACCAGCCGATTCCTGGCCGTCAGGTGCGGCCGTGTTGCCACCACCACAGCCGGCCATGACGACCGACAAGGTGCCTAGCAGGGCTGCCACGCGGAGCGCGGTGCGCTGCGCCATGCATCTCTCCTCAGAACAAGCGGGTGGGCTGCCAGCATCGCCGTCCGGCCATGCGATCGTCAGACCGTAATCCTGCCAGTGGCGCGACGGCACGATCGGTCGCCCTGTCGTGACGAAGATGTGATCCGGCAGATCAGCCAGTGTCCCAGCGGCTACAGCGAGCTGTCGCCTGCCAGATCAGGACAGGCTCTCGATGACTGCCTGGGCCACCGCTTTCATCGGGGTTCGGCGGTCCATCGCATTGCGCTGGATCCAGCGGAACGCCTCAGGTTCGGTGAGTCCATGCCGGACCATCAACAGCCCTTTGGCACGCTCCACCAACTTGCGGGTCTCCAGCCGGTCGTTGAGACCCGCCACCTCGGACTCCAGGGTGATCAATTCACGGAAGCGCGACACGGCCAGCTCCACTGCCGGCACCAGGTCCTTGCGGCCGAACGGCTTGACCAGATAGGCCATCGCACCCGCATCGCGGGCCCGTTCCACCAGCTCACGTTGACTGAACGCGGTGAGGATCACCACCGGAGCGATACGCTGCTCCACGATGATCGACGCTGCGTCGATGCCGTCCATCTTTGGCATCTTCACGTCCATGATCACCAACTCGGGGCGTAACCGCTCGGCCTGCTCGACGGCCTGCAGCCCGTCAGCCGCCTCGCCGACCACGGCGTAACCCTCCTCGGAGAGGATCTCGACGAGGTCCAGCCGGATCAGCGCCTCGTCCTCGGCGACGAGCACCCGACGTGCGGTCACAGTGCGGTCCGGCTCGGTGAGCGCCGCACCTACATCAGCCTGCTGAGTCACCGGGGAGACCTCCGTCCGTTTGGCCAACACCCTGACCTGCCACGATAGCGGTGTCAGGATCGGAGTCGGGGCTAATCAACCGCCCCGTACAGTGATCTCGCCAACACCCCGACCGTGACGCTGCGAACATCCGGCACCGCGCGCTTGCTAGCATCCGGGTGGTTGACGTTGGGGGATGTGCTGGCCGGGATGGCGGAATTGGCATACGCGGACGCCTCAAAAGCGTCTGTCCGAAAGGACATGCGGGTTCGAGTCCCGCTCCCGGCACAACGAGCATGAGCGAGCAGGCGGGGATCGTGCGCCGGCGACAACCGCTGGACCTGCGCCAGGTGGACGACAATTCCTGCTTGACGTGTGTCGCTGCGAACACCGTGTACCTGTTAGGCGTCACCGACACTCCCGACACCCGATGGGTTGATCACGAGCTTGGTCGGGTGCCAGGCTGCGGAGCGCACCGTGCGCGGGCCAGGCGTTTCCTGCTTCAGCAGGGCCTGTCCCTGCGCATGGTGTGTGCCTACGAGCCTGAGCGGTTCCTGCAGGAGGGCGTCGATTACCTGAGGCACTACTACCGCCAGGAGTGGGACTCGGCGTGGGACGAGTACTGGACACGGCAGCGGCTGGGGCAGCACCGCCGCGAGTGCCTCGCGGAGCAAGAGTTGAGCACTTTCGGCGCCAGGATGCGAACTGAGCACCGTGCGCCCACGCTCGCCGACCTCCGTGACGCTCTGGACCGCGGTGGCCTGGTGTGGATCTCTATCGACAACGACTGGGGCGAGGTCGACTGTCACGCGGTCCTGATCTACGGCCACCGGAGCAACGTGTTCGATGTCTACTCGCCGGAAGTCTCACGTAGCTGCCTGCAGCAGTACCACCGTAGGCGACTGGACAGGGAGTGGCTGCGCAGCGAGGGCATGACCGCTGTGTGGCGCCATGAGCCATGACGTGCTGCCGGAGTAGACGAGTAAGGCGCCAAGCGCTACTGCCGGCGGGCGCGGGCGCGCCGCTTTCCCTCGTGCATCGCCTGTACCCGGGCAATCGGGATGCCGCGGCCCTCCTCGATGAGGTCTGCGGGCAGCAGTTGCGGCTCGGGCATCCGCTCGTGCCACGGGTCACCGTCCGTGAGCAGCGCGGCGGCGGTGCGGATGGTGAAGTCACCCGGGGCAACTCGGTCGAGTTCGTTCCACGTCACCGGGAAGGACACCGGAACGCCGGGGCGGGCCCGTGGGCTGTAGGCCGCCACCACGGTGGCACCGCTGGAGCGGGTGGAGTCCAGGAACACTTTGCCGTCGCGGTCCTCCCGGATGAAAGCCGTCGTCGCGATGTCGGGGGCGAGCCGCTCGGCCCGCGCGGCCAGCGCCCTGGTCGCCGCCGCGGCCTCCTCGATCTCCACCCGGTCATCGAGCGGCACGAACACGTGCAGGCCCTTCACCCCGCTGGTCTTGACCGCGCCCACCAGCCCAGCATCGGCCAGCGCCTGCCGCACGAGCTGCGCCGCCCGGACGACGTGCGCGAACGCGTCACCGGCGGGCGGATCGAGGTCGAGCACCAGGTGCGTCGGGTGGCTGGCCCTGTCGCGCACCAACGTCGGGTGGTACTCCACAGCACGCTGGTTGGCAAACCACAGCAGCGTGCGGCGGTCATTGCACAGGGCGTAGGCCACTTCGCGTCGGGACGCCTCGGCCCACACGGTGGTCGTCGGCACCCATTCCGGGGCGTACTTGGGCACGTTCTTCTGCATGAACGGTTGCTGGCCGGGCCGCACGCGGATCACCGACAGCGGCCGATCCCGGAGCTCGGGCAGGATGCGGTCCCGGACGGTGTCCAGGTAGTTCACCAGATCCCGCTTGGTCGCGTCCGCGCCGTCGAACAGGGGCTGGTCGAGATTGGTCAGCTCAACCCCGGTGCGGGATTCCGCGGCGCGGGCGCGGCTCGCCCGCGCCGCCTTCCCAGCGTGATCGCCGAACATCCGTCCTCCCATGCCACACCAGGATCGTGAACCTCTCCTACCACCTCAGCCGTGCGGCGGCCAGCGGGAACGGCGCGACTCCGGCAGCACGATCTCGCGCGGATCGCGGTCTGGCCGTAGGCCGCGCCATGAGGCGTGCCGTAGCCGGCCGTCTGTTGTCCATTGGCGGTATTCGACCTCGCCAACCAGGTCCGGCTCGGTCCAGTGGGCGTGGCGGGCGTGCTCCCGGGGAACCGTTTCGTCGAAGGGGCTAGTAGAGCGCTCGCGGGTGTTCAGCATGGCCTGCAGATCTCGAAGCATGCGGTCGGTGAAGCCGGTGCCGATGTCCCCGGCGTAGCGCAATTGCCCGGTCTCGTCGTACACCCCCAGTAGCAGCGCGCCGATGGTGCCGGCGCGGTTTCCTTCACCGGGACGCCACCCACCGATGATCACTTCCTGGGTGTGGCGCAGCGGAGTTTTGATCCAGGTACGTGCCCTGCGACCCGGTTCGTAGCGAGAGTCCAGCCGTTTGGCCACGACACCTTCCAGGCCGTGCTGGCCGGCCAGGTCCAGCAACACCGAAGCGGCGATACCGGTGTGGTTAGCCGGCGTGTTCACCGGCCCGCCGGTGAGCTGCAGCTGATCCAACAGCTTTCGCCGCTGCATGTAGGGCTTGGCCAGCAACGACCCATCGAGATGCAACAGATCGAAGACGTAGAACAGCACCGGCGCCGAGCGCACCAGAGCCGGGGACGGTCGCCGCACATGCATCCGGGACTGCAGCCGCCCGAAGTTCGGCCGGCCGTGCTGATCGGGGGTGACCAGTTCACCGTCCAGCAGCACCGGCCGGTCCACCAATTCGCCCAGCACGTCGAGCTCGGGGTAGCCGGCGGTGATGTCACGGCCGTTGCGCGAGGTCGCCCGTACCAATCCAGGAGTCGCCGCGACGATCGCCCGGACACCGTCCCACTTCCACTCGAACGCCCAACCGGCACCGCCGGGTGCCACACCGACGCTAGCCATCATCGGCGCCACCGGATCAGGCAAGAAGACACCCACCGCCACATTGTCGGTGTTGGCACGACATGCAGCGCGACCGAGCTACACCGTCGGCAGTTCCTGGTGCCGGCCGACGAGCGGGGCAAGGGGATCGCCGCAGGTGTGGACTCGGTCGATGACCGTCCGGGCGGTCCAGCGGTCGGGCCGGAGATCGGGATCGTCGAGCTCGTCCCACTGGATGGGGACAGACACCGGCGCTCCAGGGGCGGGTCGAGCGCTGAACGGAGCCACCAGCGTCTTGTTGATGGCGTTCTGGGTGTAGTCCAGGCGGGCCAACCCTTCCCGGCGGTCCTTGTGCCACTGCCAGCTGACCAGGTCGGGCACCACGTGGCCGACGGCGCGGGAGACCTTCTCGACCCACGCTCTCGTGTCGCTGAAGCTGTAGCCCGGCCTGACGGGGACCCAGATCTGGATGCCCCGCTTGCCGGTGACCTTCGGCATCGCCGCCACGCCGAGGTGGTCCAGCGCCACCCGATACAGGCGCGCGAGCACGAGGACGTCGTCGAAGGTGCTGCTGGAGCCGGGATCGATATCGATCAGCGCCCATGTCGGCTGGTGCACGTCGGGCAGCCGAGATGTCCATGGGTGCAATTCCACCGCACCGAAGTTCGCCAGCCAGACAAGAGCGGGCACGCTGTCGATGACGGCGTACCACTGGGTCTCTCCCGGGTCGGCTTCCTCGTTGCGCCAGCGGGTCAGCCACTCCGGCGCATGGCTGGGAACCTCCTTGTGCCAGAAGCCAGGGCGCTCGACGCCATCGGGGTACCGGTGTGAGTTCACCGGGCGGCCGGCCAGATAGGGCAGCATGAAAGGCGCGATCACGGCGTGGTAGCGGACGAGGTCTCGCTTGGTGATCGGGCGCTCCTCATCCTGCGCGGGGAAGAGCACCTTGTCCAAGTTGGTCAGCTTGAGCTCGCCGCCCTGCACCGTCCACCGGCCCTGGGACCCGAGCGCGTCCAGCGCGGCGAGCTCTTCCTCAGTGGGCGGATCCCAGGCAGGTGCTGGTTCCGGATCCAACCGGACGGCAGCTTCGTCGGCAGGTAGGTCGCTGCGCCACAGCGCCTCGGGCGCTGCTGCGACCTCGTCGTTCGTGCGTCCGCTCTTGACCGACTTGGGGTGGTCCTCAGGGTTCCACCCGGGCTGCGCGTGGTCGTCGTTCTTGTGCAGCAACAGCCACTGCTCTTTGCCCGACCGGCCCTCGTCCGTGCGCACCAGCACGAAGCGACCGGCGAGCTTTTCGCCGTGAAGGTCGAAGTGCAGCTCGCCACACTCGATCGCTCGTGCTGGGTTATCAGTCCTCGACGGCTGCCACGTCCCCCAGTCCCACACGATGACGTCGCCCCCGCCGTATTCCCCTGCCGGAATGACACCCTCGAAGTCGAAGTACTCGATGGGATGGTCCTCGACATGGATCGCCAGTTGCTTAGCCTTGGGGTCAAGCGTCGGCCCCCTCGGCACGGCCCAGCTCGCCAGCACCCCGTCCACTTCCAGCCGCAAGTCATAGTGCAGACGGCGGGCCCGGTGGCGTTGCACCACGAACCGACCCGAGCCCGCCGCCACCTCCGAACCAGCGGGCTCTGCGGTAACCGAGAAATCCCGCTTGGCCCGGTAATCCCGCAGCCGCTCCTGCCGGTCGCTCATCGCCCGCTGCGGTCAGTCACCCGACGCCTCGGCCACGGCCTTCTCCAGCTCGCCGCGGTCCATCTTCGACCGACCCGGGACGCCGAGGTCACGCGCTATCTCGGCGAGGTCGGCCTTGCTGGTCTCGGAAAGATCCGATTCGTTGCTGCCTGCGCGGTCCGGCCGGCGCCCGCCGCTGCGAGCTGAGTCGATGCTGCGCTGCAACGCCGTCAGCAGGTCCGACATCTCGGTGGCCTCAGGCGGCTGCGCCGCGGTGACAACCTCGCGGCCGTGGCGCTTATCCTCGATGAGTTGCTCCACGCGTTCGCTGTAGGTGTCGTGGTAGTCATTCGGGCGCCAAGGCCCACTCATCGACTCGATCAACCCAACCGCCATGTCCAGCTCCTTGCCCCGGGCCGGCGCCCGTTCCGGCAGGATGTCCAGATCGTCGATCGGGTGCCGGATCTCGTCGGCGAAGAACAGGGTCTCCAACGCCAGCACGCCGTCGTCGGCGCGGATCGCGGTGAGGTATTCCCTGCCGCGCATGACGAAGGTCGCGATACCGGCCCGGTTGGTCCGCGCCATGGCCTCACACAGCAGCGCGTAGGGACGGGCGTACTGCTCGCCGCTGGGAGCGAGCCAGTAAGTCTTCTGAAAGTAGATCGGGTCGATTTCGTCAAGGTCGACGAAGGTGATGATGTCGATAGTGCGGGAACGACCCGGGGCGATGGCTTCCAACTCCTCCGGCTCGATGAGCACGTAGTCTCCGCCGCCGATGTCCTTGCCCTTGACGATATCGGCGTAGTCCACCTCCTTACCGGTCCGCTCGTTGATCCGCTGATAGCGAATGCGATCAGCGGTGCCGCGCTGGAATTGGTGGAAATGGACGGTGTGGTCCTGGGTCGCGCTGAACAGTCCGACCGGAATCACCACCAGGCCGAAATTGATCGATCCCGTCCAGATAGCGCGTGCCATCGCCGTTGACCTCCTCTGGCACCCGGCGGGGAGTCGGAAGCTCCTACTCTCCGGATCCCGGCTCCGCCATCCGCCGGTGGGCAGCCGCCTTGAGCTTATCGGGAAGCACCGTGTTGCCGACGCCCTGCGCCTTGGTCTTGACCGAACCCGCGACAATCTTTTCCTTCTCCGCCATAAGAGCATCGAAACCCTGCTTGGCGACCTGGGCTGGGTCGTCCTTCGGACCTTGACCGATCTTCGTGTCCTCCATGTCGGCGCGGTGAAAGAAGTTCGTGTCAGTCGGACCGGGCATCAGCGAGGTGATGGTGACCGCGGTGTCCTTGAGCTCGTTGTCCAGCGCCTCAGCGAATGACTGCAGGAAGGACTTCGAGGCGTTGTAGACCGCTTGGAACGGACCCGGCATGGTGGAGGCGATCGACGAGGTGATCAGCATCTTGCCGTCGTCGCGGGCGACCATCTCCGGTAGCAGCCGCTTGGCCAGGTGCACGGTCGAGCTGATATTGAGGTCGATAATCCTGAGCTCGTCAGCAAGGTCGGTGTCGATGAACACCCCGCCTTGGCCAACGCCGGCGTTGAGGGCGGCGGCGCTCACCGGCCGCCCCGTTGCCCTGATCGCAGCGTAGAGCCGCTCGACCCCGTCGTAGTTGCTGAGATCGGCCTGCACAGCCTGGACGTGGGTGCCGGCTGCCTGCAGGTGATCAGCGGCCGAACCTAAGCCCTCGTCCTCAGCGGTGACGAGCAAGTCGAAACCATTCTGCGCGAACTGCTTGGCGAGCTCGAAACCAATACCGCTGGAGGCACCAGTCACGACAGCGAAGGGCTTGGTGTCAGTCATAAGTCACGCGTACCCCAAGCCGACACCACCTACTCACGCCGTGCTCGCCGATTTCCATCGACCTCAGCGGCGAACCCGGACCAGTCCTTCCTGCACCACGCTGGCGACCAACCTGCCATCCCGGCTGAAGAATCGTCCGGTGGCCAGCCCTCGTCCTCCTGTTGCCGACGGTGAGGCGCAGTCATAGAGCACCCACTCATCGGCCCGAAACGGTCGATGGAACCACATCGCATGATCCAAGCTGGCGGCCACGAGGTCTTGGCCCAGCGTGTGACCGTGCCCGGCTGCCACTGACCAGAGCAAGGTCAGGTCTGAGGCGAAGGCGAGCACGCAGACGTGCACCAGGGGATCGTCGGGACAGCGCGCCATCGGCGCGCAACCACAGCTGGTGGTGTTCCCCGGAACTGGCCTCAGCTGGCTCCCCCGCCCACACCGGCGAGGTCACGTAGCGCAGATCGAACGGCCGCGGCATGCGCGTGATCGCGTATGGGGCATCACCGGCACGGCGCGCCCAGGTGTCCAGCTCATCGAGCTGTTCCGGGGGCGCGACCTCGGGCATCGCGTCGGCATGCTCCAGGCCCTGCTCCGATAGCTGGAATGACGCGGACAGCGAAAAGATCGCCTTGCCGTGCTGGATCGCCACGACCCGCCGAGTGGTGAACGATCGCCCGTCGCGAATTCGGTCCACGTCGTAGATGATCGGCACCCGCGGGTCACCGGTCCGGATGAAATAGGCATGCAGCGAATGCACCCCCCGCTCAGGCGGCACGGTGCGACCGGCCGCAACCAGCGCCTGCCCGGCGACCTGCCCCCCGAAGATCCGCGTCGAGGGCTCCAAGGGGCTGACGCCGCGGAAGATGTCATCCTCGATGCGCTCAAGGTCCAGTAAGGCCACCAGACGGTCCACCACGGGCTGGCCGCGTGGTACCGGCGTCATGCAAGCGCTCGGCGAAGTGTCAGCCAAGATCCTCTTCGCCCAAACGGTGTACCCGAATGAGATTAGTGGATCCCACGGTGGCCGGCGGAGATCCCGCTACGATCACCACCAAATCGCCCGGCTGGTAGCGACCGATCGTCAACATTGCTTGGTCCACCTGCCGGACCATCGCATCGGTGGTCTCGACCCTGGGTACCAGGAAGGTCTCAATTCCCCAGGTCAACGCAAGCTGGTTGCGCACCGGAGGCTCCGGAGTGAACGCCAGCAGGGGTAGGTGGGTGTGCAACCGGGCCAGCCTACGAACGGTGTCCCCGGACTGGGTGAAGGCCACCAGCGCCTTGGCCGCCAACCGCTCCCCGACGTCGCGGGCCGCGTAGGACAGCACACCTCGCTTGGTCCGCGGCACGTGGTTGAGCGGTGGGACGTGCGGCGAGTCGGCCTCGACGGCCTCGATGATGCGGCTCATCGTTTCGACGGACTGGATCGGGTAGCGACCGACGCTGGTCTCCCCGGACAGCATGACCGCGTCGGTGCCGTCGAGCACCGCGTTGGCCACGTCGGAGGCCTCCGCCCTGGTCGGCCGGGCATTGCCGATCATGGAATCGAGCATCTGGGTGGCCACGATGACCGGTTTGGCGTTCTCCCTGGCGATCTGGATGGCCCGCTTCTGCACCAGCGGCACACGTTCCAAGGGCAGCTCGACACCGAGATCACCACGGGCCACCATGAGCCCGTCGAAGGCCAGCACGACAGCCTCGAGATTCTCCACCGCTTCGGGCTTCTCCAGCTTGGCGATCACCGGCAGCCGGCCACCAGGCACCTCGTCCATCGTGCGGTGCACCAGATCGATATCGGCCGGGGAACGCACGAAGGACAGCGCCACCAGGTCCACCCGCAGCCGCAGCGCGAACTCCAGGTCGGTGATGTCCTTGGCGGACAACGCCGGCACCGAGACGTTCATCCCCGGCAGAGACAGGCCCTTGTTATCGCTGACCGTGCCGCCCTCGACGACCTCGCAGACCACGTCCAAGTCTTCGACCTTGCGAACCATCAAGGCGATCTTGCCGTCATCGACGAGCAGCGCGTCGCCTTCACGGGCGTCAGCGGCGAGCCCCGCGTAGGTGGTGGAGACCCGGTCGTGAGTGCCGGCGACATCCTCGACGGTCACCCGCACCCGGTCGCCGGTGCGCCACTCCACCGGACCGGCCGCGAACCGGCCGAGCCGGATCTTCGGTCCCTGGAGGTCAGCGAGGACCCCCACTGCCTTGCCGTACTCATCGCTGGCCTGCCGGACCATCTTGTAGACCCGCTCGTGGTCAGCGTGCGTGCCGTGGCTGAAATTGAGACGGGCAACGTCCATGCCGGCCCGGACCAGCTCCCGGATCTTCTCCGGGGTCGCGGTGGCCGGACCGATCGTACAGACGATCTTCGCGCGTCGAGTCACGGCTCCAGCGTAGCGGTGGGCACCGCCCGTTCTGACACCACCAGGTTTCATGCCAGTGACCAGTCCGCAAAGCGTCGGACTCGCCGGATCGAAGCTACCCGCTACACGTCGGCTGACGCGCGCTGAGCCCGGGCATGACCGTGGAGAATTTCCGGATCCTCCCGGCCACGGCGCGCCAACAGCAGGTAGAGCACCGCAGCGAGAAACACCACGACTGACGTGATCACGTTGATCCGCTGTCCGAATACCATCGTGGCCGGATCGGTACGCATCAGTTCGATCCAGAACCGGCCCAAGGTGTAACCCGCGACGTAGAGCGCGAAGGCACGCCCGTGGCCCAGTCGGAAACGTCGGTCGGCCCACACGACGAGCGCCGCGACGCCGAGGCACCACAGCAATTCGTAGAGGAAGATCGGGTGCACTATCGCCACTGGCGGACCCTGCGCGATCCCATTCAATGGATCAAGCGCACCGGTAGCCGGGTTCACCCGCTCGCGGATTTCCAGTCCCCAGGGCAGCGAGGTCGGACCGCCGTAAAGCTCCTGGTTGAACCAGTTGCCCAGCCGGCCGATCGCCTGGGCGACGATGATGGCCGGCGCTACCGCGTCTGCCATCGCCGGCAGCGGGATGCCTCGACGCCGGCAGCCGATCCAGGCCCCGAGACTACCGAGCGCGATCGCTCCCCAGATACCCAAGCCGCCCTGCCAGATCTTCAGCGCGTCCGCCGGGTCACCACCAGGCCCGAAGTACTGCTCCCAGTCCGTCGCCACGTGGTAGAGCCGCCCACCCACCAGGCCGAATGGCACCGCGAACGCGGCGATATCGGTCACGGTCCCGGGCTGGCCACCCCGGGCCTGCCAGCGACGTTCTCCCCACAGGATGGCCACCACGATCCCGGCGATGATGCACAGCGCATAAGCCCGAATCGGTACCGGTCCTAGATACCAAACTCCGCGATCCGGGCTGGGGATCGCAGCAAGCAACATCGCAGTGAACACGGGCGACACGGTATCTGCCCCCGGCTTTTGCGCATTCAGCGGGCTGAGCGGGGTTATTGGCACCGAATAACCCCGCTCAGCCGGAATGGGGAACGGGAGGAGTCAGGCAGGTTGTGGGGCGGGGCGGCGCACCCCATCCGCAAGGTCGGTCGCCAGGGCGCGCACGCCTGGCTCGCCCTGCTTCGCGGCGGTCACGAAGGCGGAGCCGACGATCACCCCGTCTGCGAAGGCCGCCACCTCGGCCGCCTGCGCTCCGTTGCGTACTCCGAGCCCAACTCCTACCGGCAGCTCCTGTGCGTACTTGCGCGCCCGGCCGACCAACTCCGAGGCGGCGCTGCTCACCGTGTCACGGGCGCCGGTCACTCCCATGACTGAACTCGCATAGAGAAAGCCGCGGGTTGCCGCCACGGTGTCGGCGAGCCGCTGGTCAGTCGACGAGGGTGCCACCAGGAAGATCCGGTCCAGGTTGTGCGCCTGTGCCGCGGCGAGCCAGTCCTGTGCCTCGTCAGGGATGAGGTCGGGGGTGATGACGCCGAGCCCCCCAGCGGCAGCGAGGTCCCGGGCGAAGGCGTTCACGCCGTAGCGGTGCACCGGGTTCCAGTAAGTCATCACTACCGCGCGCCCTCCGACCGACGCGACCGACTCCACCACCGAGAACACGTCACGCAGCCGCACCCCGCCGCGCAGGGCGGCGTCGGCGGCAGCCTGGATGGTCGGCCCGTCCAGCACCGGGTCGGAGTAGGGCAAGCCGACCTCGACCAGATCACAGCCACCGTCCAGCATGGCGCCGCACAGCGCTCGCGAGCCGTCCACGGTGGGATAGCCGGCGGGCAGATAGCCGATCAGGGCGGCTCGGTGCTCGGCCCGGCAGGCCTCGAACAATGGCGCCAACCGGGCGGTCATTTTGCCGCCTCCGCGGGAAAAAGTACGTCGGCGGTCATTGCTGGTCCGCCAGCAGGCCGAACCACTTCACCGCGGTGTCCACGTCCTTGTCGCCCCGGCCGGACAGGTTGACCAGCAACAGGGCTCCCTCGCCCAGTTCCGTCCCGAGCTGCAACGCACCGGCCACCGCGTGCGCCGACTCGATCGCCGGGATGATGCCCTCCGTGCGGGACAGTAGCTGGAAGGCGTCCATCGCCTGCGCGTCGGTGATCGGCCGGTATTCGGCACGTCCAGTGTCCTTGAGCCAGGAATGTTCGGGTCCGACCCCGGGGTAGTCCAGGCCGGCCGAGATGGAGTGCGTCTCCACGGTCTGCCCGTCGTCGTCCTGCAGCAGGTAGGACAGCGCGCCATGCAGCATTCCGGGCTCACCGGCGGACAGCGTCGCGGCGTGGCGGCCGGAGTCCAGCCCGTCGCCGGCGGCCTCGAAGCCGACCAGGCGCACTGCCGGGTCGTCGATGAACGGATGGAAGATTCCGATCGCATTGGAGCCCCCACCGACGCAGGCGGCCACCGCATCGGGCAACCGGCCGTACCGGGCCTGCACCTGCTCGCGGGCCTCCAGCCCGATGACCCGATGGAAGTCGCGCACCATCACCGGGAAGGGATGCGGCCCGGCGACGGTGCCGAGCAGGTAGTGCGTGGTGTCCACATTGGTCACCCAGTCCCGCAGCGCCTCATTGATGGCGTCCTTGAGGGTGCGCGAACCGGTCTTCACCGGCACCACCTCGGCACCGAGCAGCCGCATCCGGGCGACGTTGAGCGCTTGGCGCTGGGTGTCCACCTCACCCATGTAGACCACGCACTCCAGGCTCAGTAGCGCGCAGGCGGTGGCGGTTGCGACCCCGTGCTGGCCGGCTCCGGTCTCGGCGATCACCCGAGGTTTGCCCATCCGCTTGGTGAGCAGGGCCTGACCCAACACATTGTTGATCTTG
>JALZDN010000076.1 GCA_030862525.1 Actinomycetota bacterium
GTCCTCTTGGAGGGCCTCTGATTGGGGGCATCTGACCGGGCGCGGTACCCTCTCGAGCAATTTCTCAGTGGTCTAGCTGGGGACTGTTTGCTGGGTCAGGCAAAGGGAGGGCACTGATGTTCAGAAGGCTCGGAAAGCTTGCGGCGCTTGCGGGGATCGCCCAGGCTGCTTGCCGGTATGCCAAGAGCAACCCCGAAAAGGTTCACAAGATCGCCGATCAGGCTGGCCGTTTCGTCGACGAGCGCACCAAGGGCAAGTACCACAACCAGATCGATGGCGCGGTGCGCAAGGTCCAAGACGCCGCCAACCGTCGTCCTCAATAGCAAGGTTCGAAGCCGGCCCCGTCGAACCGGTCCACGGTGGTGAACTGTTCGACGGGGCGGCGAGCTCGCGATCCGGCTCCCGGCTTCCGCCCTGAGTAGCGGTGAGACACTGTCGACCATGGCAGTAAACTCGTTCATGGTCCCGCTTGGCACGCCGGCTCCGCCGTTCGCCCTGCCGTCCCTCGACGGCCATACCGTCACCTCTGATGATCTCGCCGCCGGTCGACCGCTGCTGGTGATGTTCCTGTCCAATCACTGTCCCTATGTCCGGCACATCGAGCGGGAACTCGGGTCGCTGGTCGCCGAGTACAGCGAGCGAGACGTGGCCGCAGTGGCGATCTGCAGTAATGACACCGAGACCCATCCCGCCGACGGGTCGGAGGGGTTGAGCGAGCAGGTCCATCGCGCTGGGTTCACGTTCCCGTACCTGCTCGACGACACCCAGGAAGTCGCCCTGGCGTACCGGGCCGCCTGCACCCCGGACTTCTTCGTCTATGACGCCGGACACAAGCTCGTGTATCGGGGCGAGTTCGACGAATCCCGCCCGCGCAACGACGCCCCGGTGACCGGCAAGGCGTTGCGCGCGGCGCTGGACCTGGTGCTAGCTGGGCAGCCGGTAACTGAACCGCAGCATCCCAGCATGGGGTGTGGCATCAAGTGGAAGCCGGGCAACGAGCCACGCTGACGTGTTCAGTACCACCGACTTGATGTAACCACGGCGATACCCCCCGTTACAGAGTCTTGACATGGGCCGCCTAATCTGCCCGCCCGTGGAAGCGGATCAGAACTCGCGGGAGGGTCGGGACGCCGACGGTCCCGTGATCGGACTGACCGGCGCCCGGTTCGGCGGCGCGGCGGGACGTCGTCGCCGGGCGGTGGCCCAACCGGAGGAGGACGACGCCGTTGCGAGCCGGCATCAACCCCAAAACGAAGACCAGGTAGTCGGTCAGACCGGTGCCCGGTTCCCGTCGCTGGTGAGCCGTTGGCGGCAGAAGCAAGAGCAGCAGGACCCCGGGCAGCAGGACCCCGAGCTGCACGGTCCTGAGCAGCAGGACCCCGAGCAGCAGGACCCCGAGCAGCTGATAGCGGAGGCCACCGGCGCTCAGCGGCCACCCAACCAGCAGCAACCCGGGCGGGCCGCTGGTGCGCAACCAGACATCGCGCTGCCGGTGCCCGAGCCTGCCGGGGCAGAGGAAGTTGACGAGGCCGGCTGGGATCGGTCCAAGGAGACCTCCGACTTGGTGCGGCCTTACTTCTGGACGGGGGGACGGACCGCAGCGCAGGTCGACCTTGCAGTCGAGACCCTGGTCTCGGCAACGGGCCGCCCGCCCGATCCGCCGGCCCGTCCGGAGCACTGCACGATCCTCGGGTTGTGCGCCAACCCCCGGTCGGTCGCGGAGCTCGCCGCTTTGCTGAAGATGCCTCTGGGAGTGGCCCGAGTGGTGTTGGGTGACCTGGCCGCCACGGGTAACGTCTCGGTACACCGCACCGTCGGCTCCGCTGACGCCACACCCGACGTCGACCTGCTGCAGCGGGTGCTCACCGGCCTGCGGCGACTGTAGCTCGGCTTTCAGAGCCGGCCGACCGCGGTAATCCGCAGCACCGCTGTCCCGGACTCGTCGGAGGCGGCCAGGTCGACTTCGGCGCTGATGCCCCAGTCATGATGCCCGGCCGGGTCGTCCAGGATCTGCCGCACGACCCACTTGCCGGGCTGGTGATCGATGATCAGCAGGTGCGGGCCGCGGGCGTCCGCGCCGGTGCCGATCTCGTCATGGTCGTCGAAGTACGGTTCCACGGCCTGTCGCCAGGCTTCTGCATCCCATCCAGCGTCTGAGTCCAGTTCCCCGAGTTCGTTCCAGTGCCGGCGGGCGGCGAGTTCCACCCGGCGGAACAGGGCGTTGCGAACCAGCACCCGGAAGGCCCGCAGGTTGGCTGTGACCGGCGGGGGGCGGTCATCCACCGATGCCGCGCCCTGTCGCCCGGAGTCGGGTTCCGCGGAGTCGGGTTCCGCGGGGTTGCGAAGCCGCTCCCACTCGTCCAGCAGGCTGGAGTCGACCTGGCGAACCAGTTCCCCCAGCCACTCCTGCAGGTCCCGCAGCTCGTCGGTCTTGGCCTCCTCGGGCACCGTGCGGCGCAGCGCCTGGTAGGCGTCGGCCAGGTAGCGCAGCACCAAGCCCTCGGACCGGGCCAAACCGTAGAACCCGACGTACTCGGTGAAGGTCATCGCGCGCTCGGCGAGGTCACGGGCCACCGACTTAGGGGACAGCCGGTGGTCAGCCACCCAGGGATGACCCCGCTGGTAGGTGTCCAGCGCAGCGTGCAGGAGTTCGGCCAGCGGCATCGGATAGGTGACGTCCTCCAGCAGCCGCATCCGCTCCTCATACTCGATGCCCTCGGCCTTCATCTCCGTCACGGCCAGTCCCTTGGCCTTGGACAGTTGTGCGCCCAGCACCTGCCGCGGATCGTCCAACGTGGCTTCGAGGACGGACAGCACGTCCAGCGGATAATCCACCGACTCCGGGTCCAGCAGCTCGATCACGGCCAACGCGAACGGGGACAGCGCCTGATTGAGGGCGAAATCGAGTTGCAGCTCGCCGGTGAGCCGCACGGTGCGGTCCTGGGCGTCCGGGGCCGCCAGCCGTTCGACGACGCCGGCTGCCAGCAACGCGCGGTAGATCGCGATGGCCTGGCGGATATGCCGCCGCTGGGCGGGCCGATCCTCGTGATTGTCAGTGAGCAGACGGCGCATGGTCGCGAATGCGTCACCGGGGCGGCTGGCCACGTTGAGCAGCATCGCGTGGCTGACCGCAAAACTGGACGTCAGCGGTTCCGGTTCGGCCCCGACCAACCGGTCGAAGGTGCGCTCGCTCCAGGACACCGCTCCCTCGGGGGGTTTCTTGCGCACCACTCTGCGGAGCTTGCGGGGGTCGTCTCCCGCCTTGGCCACCGCCTTGGCGTTCTCCACCACGTACTCGGGAGCCTGCACGACGACATCGCCGGCGGTGTCGTAACCGGCCCGCCCGGCCCGACCGGCGATCTGGTGGAACTCCCGAGCGGTGAGGTGGCGGGTGCGCGTCCCGTCGTACTTGCCCAACGCGGTGAGCAGCACGGTGCGAATCGGCACGTTGATCCCCACGCCGAGGGTGTCGGTGCCACAGATGATTTTCAATAGGCCGGCCTGGGCGAGCCGCTCGACGAGCCGGCGGTACCGGGGCAGCATTCCGGCGTGGTGCACGCCGATGCCGTGGCGCACCAGCCGGGACAGCGTCCGCCCGAAACCGGTGGCGAACCGAAAACCACCGATGAGCTCGGCGATCGCGTCCTTCTCGGCTCGGCTGCAGACGTTGATGCTGGTCAGCGCTTGCGCCTGCTCGGCGGCGGAGGCTTGGGTGAAATGCACCACGTAGACCGGTGCCGCCTTGGTGGCCAGCAGCTCTTCCAGCGTCTCGTGCAGTGGGGTCGTGACGTACCGGAAATGCAGCGGGACCGGGCGCTGTGCGGAGCGCACCACCGCGGTGGGACGGCCGGTGCGCCGGGTCAAGTCCTGCTCGAAGCGGGTGACATCGCCCAACGTCGCGGACATCAGCAGGAACTGGGCCTGCGAGAGTTCGAGCAGCGGCACCTGCCAGGCCCAGCCGCGATCCGGGTCGGCGTAGAAGTGGAACTCGTCCATCACGACCAGGCCGGCGTCGGTATCCGGCCCGGTGCGCAAGGCCATGTTGGCCAGCACCTCAGCGGTGCAGCAGATGATCGGCGCCCCGGCGTTGACGCTGGAGTCACCGGTCAGCATCCCGACCTGGTCGGCGCCGAAAACGTTGCACAACGCAAAGAACTTCTCCGAGACCAGTGCCTTGATCGGTGCGGTGTAGACGCTGCGCCTGCCTTGCGCCAGCGCAACTGCGTGCGCGCCCGTCGCGACCAGGCTCTTACCGGAGCCGGTTGGAGTGGCCAGGATCACGTTCGAGCCCGACACGATCTCGATCAGCGCATCCTCCTGAGCGGGGTACAGGGTCAAGCCCTGGCCGGAAACCCAGTTCACGAAGCTGTCGAGCAGCTCGTCGGGCCCGGAATCGCCGGGCAGTGACTCGGTGAGCGTCATGATGGCCACGATCGTGCCTGCGGCTCCCCGCGCGTGGCGAGGCGGGGGCAGCTGGCGACTGCCGGAGCCCACAGCCCGCGCGGTAACCTTGGGCCCCGATCGGGACCGGTGCAGACGTGCCAAGACAGATGTGCCAGTACAGACGAGCCAAGACAGACGGGGAGCACCACTCATCGACACGGGTCAACTGATTGCCGGGCATTACCGGGTGCTCGATCGGATCGGCAGCGGCGGCATGGGTGTCGTCTGGCAGGCCAGGGACGAGCGGCTGCAGCGGCTGGTTGCGGTGAAGCAGCTGCTGTTGGCGCCCGACCTGAACCCCGGGGAAACCGAGGAAGCCCGGTTGCGGGCACTGCGTGAGGCGCGCATCGCCGCGCGCCTGCAGCACCCGAACGCCATCGTCGTCTACGACGTGGCCGAGCACGACGGCGAGCCCTGCCTGGTGATGGAGTACCTCCCCGCACGCAGCCTTGCAGCGGTGTTGAATGAGCGGTGCTTCCTGCCGGTGGGTGAGGTCGCCTCGATCGGTGCACAGGTCGCCTCAGCGCTGGCCGCCGCGCATGCCGCTCAGATCGTGCACCGAGACGTCAAACCCGGAAACATCTTGATCACCAACGGCGGAACCGCGAAGATCACCGACTTCGGAGTCTCCCGCGCCGCGGGGGATGTCACGGTTACCCAGACCGGGATGATGGCCGGAACACCGGCTTACCTTGCCCCGGAGGTAGCCCGCGGGCAGGTCCCGACCACGGCGTCGGACGTCTTCTCCCTCGGCGCCACCCTCTACGCTGCAGTGGAGGGGCGGGCGCCCTTCGGTGAGGGCAACAACCAGCTCGCGCTGCTGCACGCGGTGGCCGCCGGCGAGGTGCCGCCGCCGCTGCACGCAGGTCCACTGTTCGCGGTGCTGATGAGCCTGCTGGCGAAGGATCCGGCAGCGCGTCCCGACATGCACCGGGCCGGCTTGGAGCTGGAGCTCGCCGCGGCCAGCAGCACCGGACCGGTGCGCAGGCCGCCCGCCGCTGCGGCGCGACCAACTCGGGTGATCGGATCCGTAAATCCCGTAAACCCCGTAAACCTTTCGCCGACCGTGCCATCTCGTCCACTACCGGTCTCTCTCCCAACGCCTGGACGCCCGCTCGCGGGGCCGCCACCTGCTGGACCCCTGCGGCGGGAACGACAGACAGCGGGCGTGCTTGTCGGGGTTGTCCTCACGGTGCTCGCGTTGGCCGGCATCGGGACGCTGGTGACGGCGGGCTCCTCTGGGGATCAAGGCACGCCTTCCGTCGGCCAAACGGCCACCTCCGCGGCAGCGCCGCCGGTGAGTCCACTGGGTGTCCTTCCGGTGTTGCCACAGGTGCAGCCGGTGGATCACTCCCAGGGATCGATTGCGTGGCGCGACGCCGGGCAGCTCGTGATCGACTACTACAACGGCCTGGGTAACCTGTCGGCGGCTTGGCAGATGCTGTCCCCCACGGCGAGAGCGACATTCGACAACGAGGTGGACTTCCGGTCGCATTGGAGCCGGTACTCCTCGGTCAGCGCTCGTAACGCATCCGGGGTTACGGACAATCCGGACGGTTCGGTGACGGTGCCCGTTGATGTTGTCTACGACACCGGCAGCGGCGCCCAGGTCGTGACGCGGGAGCTACGGGTGACGCAACGAAACGGTCAGCTGCTCATCGACTCGGACCCGCGGTAATCACGAGACCGCGCGGGGTCGCCGACAGACATAGGTCATCGCCGGCGGTAGGTGCCGCCACATGGTCCGGGTGGGCAGCACCTCACCGAACGCCCGCTCCAGCTCGCAGCGGAACCGACGGGCCGAGGATGTCCAGTAACCCAAGCTGTACGCCGCGGCGGTGAACACCCCGTCGTCCTGCAATGCAGCGGCGAACACGGTCAGGAGCTCGTGCTGATGCTGCGGGCCGAACAGCGTCCACGGCAACACGGAGACGATCACGTCGGCGCGGTCCACCCCGTGTGCGGCCAGGATGGCCGGGAGGGTGGCGGCGTCAGCCGTGATCACCTGCACACCGAGGTGGCGCGACCGTAAACTTTCGGCGAGCCCGGCGTCCTTCTCGATTGCGATCACCACCGCGTCTTGATCTGCGTGTTCGACGATTGCGCAAGTCACCGCGCCGGCGCCGGCCCCGACCTCTACCACGACCGCAGGTCGGTCGGGCGGGCTGACTCGAGGTACTACGGCGGCCAGCCGTCGGGCTAGCTCGGGGCCGGACGGCAGCAGCGTCCCGACGTCACGGGGAGATCGAATCGCCGCCGCGAGAAAAGTGCCCCAGCCGCCGCCGCGCGCACGTTGCGCGGTGTCTTGCGGAGGTGAGGCGGGATGTGAGGCCATAGGCCACAGTGCACACCACCCGGTGCGCCGCCGCATTACCAATCCCGTAGCTGCTTAGGCTGAAGTCCCCGACGACCACGGGGACGACCCGGGAGGCACCTGATGGCTCCGCTGCGTGATGATCGATATCTCGACGCGTTGACTGTGCAATCGGCGCTGTTCGCCGAGGCGCTGCACGGGGCTGATCTGCAGCAACCAGTACCGACCTGCCCGGACTGGACGTTGTATCGGCTCGCCGAGCACGTCGGGCACGCTCATCGATGGGCCACCACGATCGTCACCCGGCGTGCCACCACCCCGCCTGACCGCAGTGAACTGGATTTGGCCGCAGCGCCCGAGGGCATCGACGAGCTCAGTGGCTGGTTGCGAGACGGCGCCGGTGAACTGGCCGACGCGATTCGGACCGCTGGGCCGCAGACCCGGGTGTGGAGCTGGTCCGACGACCAACGCGCCGGATTCTGGGCTCGCCGGATGGCGCACGAGACCGCAGTGCACAGAGCCGACGCCGAGCTGGCGCTGGGTCGCGATTTCGTCCTGGAGCCCGATCTCGCCGCTGATGCGATCTCCGAGTGGCTGGGCGCTGTCAGCTCACCGCAGGCGGTGGAGTTTCGACCCGAGTTCGCGGAGCTGCGCGGCGAGGGCGAGATTCTGCACCTACACTCCACCGACCCCGGGCTCGGCGAAGCGGGCGAGTGGATCGTGCGCAAGACCCCGTCGGGGCCGGTGTGGGAGCACGGTCACGCCAAGGGCGCGGTCGCGGTCCGGGGTGCGGTGGTGGATCTGCTGCTGGTGCTGCTGCGCCGAGTCCCACCCGAGCAGGCACCGATCGAGGTGCTCGGCGACGCGGCATTGTTAGCGCACTGGCTGCAGCACACCCGGTTCTAGGGCCGGCCGGTATGGATCCGGCTGACCGGCTGATCACTGTGCCCAACGTGCTGAGCATGTTGCGGTTGGCCGGTGTCCCGCTGTTCCTCTGGCTGCTGCTGGGCCCACAGTACGACCTGCTCGCGATGCTGGTATTAGCCCTGTCGGGCATTACGGACTGGCTGGACGGCAAGCTGGCCCGCTTGCTGAACCAATCCAGCAGGCTGGGCGAACTGCTCGATCCAGCGGTCGACCGGCTGTACACGCTGACCACCCTGCTCGCCTTCGGGGTGCGCGACATCCTGCCGTGGTGGGTGATTGGCGTGTTGATCGGCCGAGATCTGGTGCTTTCGCTGACCTTGCCGGTGCTGCGTCATCATGGCTACGGCCCGTTGCCGGTGCATTATCTGGGCAAGGCAGCCACCCTGTGCCTGCTCTATGCCTTTCCGTTCCTGCTACTCGCCGACAACGTGCAGGGTTGGTTGCAGTCGGTAGCCCGGGCGTTTGCGGTGGCTTTCACCGGATGGGGCGGCGCGCTGTACCTGTGGTCGGGAGTGCTCTACCTGGTTCAGGCTCAACTTGCGGTGCGCGCCGCGAGGCGGGCGAACCGCAGTTGAGGTTCTTGCGGTGGGTCATCGGGCCCTCTACGCTCTGCCGGCTGGCGGCTCGCACCGTCGATCAGGAAAGGTAAGGGAGGAACCCAAGGAGGAGGCACAGTGGTCCCCGAGGAGCTGTGGTACACCCCGGAGCACGAGTGGGTCTTGCCCGGTGCGGACGGCACTGTGCGGGTCGGCATCACCGACTATGCGGCCACCCAGCTTGGAGACGTGGTGTACGTCCAGTTGCCGCTGGGTGGGACCTCGGTGACGACGGGAGAGCCGGTCGGTGAGGTGGAGTCAACCAAGAGTGTGTCGGACGTGTTCGCGCCGGTCACGGGTGAGGTGGTGGCCCGCAACGACACCCTGGAGGACAGCCCCGAACTGCTCAACTCCGACCCCTACGGGGAGGGCTGGATGTTTGACATCAAGTTGGCCGAGACGTCTGAGGTGGACTCTCTACTCAGCGCCGAGGACTACCGTAGCCTCATCGAGGAGGGCTGATCCCGGGACTGTAACCGGTGCTGACGTCGGGCCGCGGCGGGCAGGCCCTCAGTCCGCGCCCGTCGCCGGTGGCAGGTAGGTTGTGGTCCGATCGGCAGGCACCCACCGGTGGTGAAGGAGAGCTCAGGTGAGCACGAACGACGGGCCCGGCGTTCCGCCGGAGCGGGGCCCGGAGCAGACCTCGATATTCCGGGCCGACTTCCTCGCCGAACCCGAGAGTGTCGAGGCACCGGTGCCACCCATCGCAGGTGTCGACGCGTTACCTGCGGGTTCGGCACTGCTGGTGGTCAAACGCGGCCCTAACGCCGGTTCCCGGTTCCTTCTCGACCGGTCCACCACCAGCGCAGGTCGGCATCCGGACAGCGATATCTTCCTTGATGACGTGACGGTGTCGCGCAGACACGCCGAATTCCGTCGTGAGGGTGGCGAGTTCGTCGTGGTGGACGTGGGCAGCCTCAACGGCACTTACGTCAACCGGGAGCCGGTGGACACCGCCGTGCTGGCCAACGGTGACGAGGTGCAGATCGGCAAGTTCCGGCTGGTGTTCCTCACCGGTCCGCGTGCCGGGGACCGAAGGGCTGACCAGGAGTCGCGGTGACGGCTGCGGGTCGCTCCGGGCATCGGCCCGCAGCGAGCATTGGCTCGGTGCTCGGCCAGCTGCGAGCGGACTTCCCGGACGTCACCATCTCCAAGATCAGGTTCCTGGAGTCCGAGGGGCTGGTCCAGCCGGAGCGCACAGCTGCCGGATACCGGCAGTTCTCTGCTGCGGATGTGGAACGGCTGCGCTACGTGCTCACCGCTCAGCGCGACCACTATCTCCCGCTCAGGGTGATCAAGGAGCACCTGGACGCGAGGGACCGGGGTGAGCGCGAAAGCCCTCCGGACGGCCGCCCCGACAGACTCACTGACGGGCACCGGCCACGGTCACCGCGCTCGCTGGTCGGCGTGCCTTCGCACGCTCCGTCCGACCCGGCTGGACCGGAAAGCCTCGAGGCGGCTGACAGCGTGCGAATGACCCAGGAGGAACTGCTCGCTGCCGCTGGCATCGGCAGGACAGCGCTGACTGAACTCGAGCAGTTCGGCTTGGTCCGCCCCGG
The DNA here is from genome assembly GCA_030862525.1 of Actinomycetota bacterium. Classification (GTDB taxonomy): domain Bacteria; phylum Actinomycetota; class Actinomycetes; order Mycobacteriales; family Pseudonocardiaceae. The sequence continues at coordinate 9,840 of JALZDN010000076.1, forward strand.
CCCCGCCGGCTTCTACGACTCCGATGCGGTGCTCGTGGCCCGGACCGCCCAGGCGATGACCGAGTTCGGGCTGGAGCCTCGGCATCTGCGGGCCTTCCGAGCGTCGGCGGACCGGGAGGTGGGTCTGCTGGCGCAGATCGTCAGTCCGATGATCCGGCAGCGAGACCCGGACGCCCGGGCCCGGGCGGACGAGGTGGTACGGGAGCTGGCGATGCTGTCGGTGCGGCTGCACGCTCTGCTTGTGAAGGCCGGGCTGCGTAGCGCGCTGGGGAACTGAACTTGAGAAGGAATGAGCACAGCGCACGAATTTGGTCACCCGCTGGACTCGGCACCGGGAGGGTGCCGCGTGTAGCGTCGTGCGTAACGATGGTGGACACGACTGGGCTGGCATCTCCTTGCGGCCGGTGCCCAATCCGCCGCCGAGCACGACGATCCTCAAGGCACCTGACCCGCAGGGTGCGGCAGGAGGGAGGCGCAACGCGATGAGCGAGATGCGTGTCGTCGGGGTCCGGGTGGAGTTGCCGGCGAACCAGCCGATCCTGCTGCTGCGGGAGGCCGATGGTGAGCGCTACCTGCCGATCTGGATCGGTTCTGGGGAGGCGACTGCCATCGCCCTGGAACAGCAGGGCGTGCAACCGGCTCGGCCGATGACCCACGACTTGCTTCGAGACGTGATCACCGCGCTGGGACGGGAGCTCAAGCAGGTCCGGATCACCGAGTTGCAGGAAGGGACCTTCTTTGCCGAGCTTGTCTTCGACGGCAACGTGCGGGTCTCTGCCCGACCGAGTGATTCGGTCGCCCTGGCGCTGCGGGCCGGGGTGCCCATCCACGCCGAGGAGTCGGTGCTCTCGGAGGCCGGCCTGATCATTCCGGATGAGCAGGAGAACGAGGTCGAGAAGTTCCGGGAGTTCCTCGACTCCGTCTCGCCGGAGGACTTCCGCGGAGCGGATACCTAGTCAACGCTGTCGCGGCGCGGACACCTGATCAACGCTGATCAGGCTGGCCTCCAGCTGAAGTAGAGGTTGAGGCTCCCGCGCGTCGCATTGACCGGCTACGCTGCGGCGGCCTACCGTCGGGCTTCACAGCACGTGGCCCGTACGGACCACCGGCTTGAGCCACGGGAGGAATGGGTGGTCGACGGACCGCACGGCCGAGCGGAAACTCCGGCGTATGACGTCATGCAGTCCGGGACCGACGAGCCGGCCGAGCAAGGCACCCTGTTCCCGGACTCCATCTTGGCCGATCCGCACGGCGTCACTGATCAGCTGCTGGGCTATCGGGGGTCAGCCGCCTGCCAAATCGCCGGGATCACCTACCGGCAGCTGGACTACTGGGCTCGGACAAGCCTCGTCGTGCCCTCGATCCGCGGTGCCTCCGGTTCGGGCAGTCAGCGACTGTATTCGTTCAAGGATGTACTGGTCCTCAAAGTGGTCAAGAGGCTGCTGGACACCGGCGTCTCGCTGCAGAACATCCGCTTGGCGGTTGAACATCTGCGCCGCCACGGGGTCCACGATCTGGCTCGCATCACGTTGTTCAGCGACGGCACCACGGTCTACGAGTGCACCTCTCCCGAGGAGGTGGTGGACCTGCTGCAGGGCGGGCAGGGCGTGTTCGGCATCGCCGTGAGCGGTGCGATGCGGGAGATCGCCGGGTCGATCAGCCAGTTTCCGCCGGAGCGTGCCGATGGCGGCCACGTCGCCACTGCTGGCGAAGACGAGTTGACCAAGCGTCGAAGGACCCGTCGAATCAGCTGACACTGTGCAGCCGGTCACAGCGTTGTGTCGAGAGCGTGAGATGGTCCGGCGTCTGAGTAAGCTGGCTGGGTAGTCGCCGACCCCGCGCGGGAGAGCTCCGGTCATCGTGATCCGGGGGTGAATCTCTCAGGCGCCCAGTTCTCGGCAGAGCGGGTCTGGGCAGAGACAGAGGGGGAGGACCGACCGGGCACGGTGCCCGATGGTTCGAGCTGACGTCCGGAGGCCACCGCGGTGAATACTTTTGACCGGCGCCCGCTGTCCGAGCTGGAGCACGGCACACCGTTCGCTGACCGGCACATCGGGCCGGGCCCGGCCGAGCTGGCTCGGATGTTGGGCACCATCGGGGTGGAGTCGCTGGACGAACTGGCGCAGCGGGCGTTGCCAGGTGGCCTGGCCGATCCGGCGGCTGTCCCGGACCTGCCGGCGCCGGCCACCGAGGCACAGGCGCTGGCGGAGCTTCGCGAGTGGGCCGCCCGCTGTCACCCGCGGGTACCGATGATCGGGATGGGGTACCACGGCACGGTCACCCCGCCGGTGATCCGCCGTTCGGTGCTGGAGAACCCGGCCTGGTACACCGCCTACACGCCTTACCAACCGGAGATCTCCCAGGGACGGCTCGAGGCGCTGCTCAACTTCCAGACGGTGGTGGCCGACCTCACCGCCTTGCCGGTGGCCAACGCTTCGCTGCTCGACGAGGCCACCGCGGCCGCCGAGGCGATGACCCTGCTGCGCCGGGCCGGCCGGGGCACCTCATCCCGATTCGTGGTGGACGCCGACACGCTGCCGCAGACCCTGGCTGTGCTGGCCACCCGTGCCGAGCCGCTGGGCATCGAGCTGGTGGTCACCGACGTGGCGGCAGCGCTACCGGACGGGGAGTTCTTCGGCGTATTGCTGTCCTATCCAGGTTGCTCCGGTGCGGTGCGTGACCACGCGATGCTCATCGAGCAGGCGCACCAGCGCGGCGCATCGGTGGCCGTCGCGGCTGACCCGCTGGCGCTGACCCTGCTTCGTCCGCCAGGCGAGATCGGCGCCGACGTCGTGGTCGGTTCCACCCAGCGCTTCGGGGTGCCGATGGGTTTTGGCGGACCGCATGCCGCCTACCTCGCCGTCCGTCGGGGCTTGGAGCGCCAGTTGCCCGGTCGGCTGGTAGGGATGTCCAGGGACGCTGATGGCAACCCGGCGTACCGGCTGGCGCTGCAGACCCGGGAGCAGCACATCCGCCGGGAAAAGGCGACCAGCAACATCTGCACCGCGCAGGTGCTGCTGGCCGTGATGGCCTCGATGTATGCCGTATACCACGGGCCTGACGGGCTGCGCGACATCGCCCGGCGGACGCACCGGATGGCGGCGGTGCTGGCCGCCGGATTGCGCGCCGGTGGCATCGAGGTGGCGTCCGAGGCGTTCTTCGACACTGTGCTGGTCAGGGCGCCGGGCCGGGCGGCCGAGGTGGTCGAAGCTGCCCGAGCGGCTGGGGTGGACCTGCGGCTGGCCGACGCCGACCACGTCGGGATCAGCTGTGCCGAGACCACCACCCGCAGGCACCTGCAGGTGGTCTGGGATGCCTTCCGGGTGCGCGGCGCCGACCCGGATGCCCTCGACCGCCAAACGCCGGACGCCATTCCCGCCGCACTGCAGCGGAGCTCGCAGTTCCTGACTCACCCGGTCTTCTCGGCGTACCGCAGCGAGACGGCGCTGCTGCGATACCTGCGCGCGCTGGCCGACAAGGACGTAGCACTTGACCGCAGCATGATCCCACTGGGCTCGTGCACGATGAAGCTCAACGCCACCGCTGAGATGGAGCCGATCAGCTGGCCGCAGTTCGCCGAGCTGCACCCGTTCGCTGCCCTGCAGGATGCGCACGGCCTCCTCGACGTGGTCAGCGACCTGGAGCATTGGCTGGCCGAGCTCACCGGTTACGACGCGGTCAGCCTGCAGCCCAACGCCGGCAGCCAGGGCGAGTTCGCCGGCCTGCTGGCGATCCGCGCCTATCACCGCAGCCGTGGCGAGACCGGCCGCGACGTCTGCCTGATCCCGTCCAGCGCGCACGGCACCAACGCTGCGTCGGCGGTGATGGCCGGGATGCGCGTCGTGGTCATCGGATGTAACCGCAACGGTGACGTCGATGTCGAAGACCTCCGCGGGAAGATCGCTGAGCACGGGGCCGCGCTGGCCGCCATCATGATCACCTATCCGTCTACGCACGGGGTGTACGAGCCCGGTGTGACCGACGTGTGTGCGCTGGTGCACGACGCCGGGGGACAGGTCTACGTCGACGGGGCCAACCTCAACGCGCTGCTCGGGCTGGCCCGACCGGGCCGCTTCGGCGCCGACGTCAGCCACCTCAACCTGCACAAGACGTTCTGCATCCCGCACGGCGGCGGCGGGCCCGGAGTGGGTCCGATCGGAGTCCGGGCCCACCTGGCGCCTTTCCTCCCCGGACACCCGCAGACGGCTCCCGATGCTGTGGTGGGTCCAGTGGCGGCGGCACCGTGGGGCAGCGCGTCGATCCTGCCGATCTCCTGGGCCTACATCCGGATGATGGGTGCCGACGGCCTGCGTCGCGCCACGCTCACGGCGGTGGCAGCCGCGAACTACGTGGCCCGGCGCCTCGGACCGCATTTCCCGGTGCTCTACGCCGGCAGCTGTGCCGATGATGGTTCGACCCCGCAAGGGCTGGTTGCCCACGAATGCATCCTGGACCTGCGACCGATCACCAAGGCCACCGGCGTCACCGTGGAGGACGTCGCCAAACGGCTGGCCGATTACGGGTTGCACGCCCCGACCATGTCCTTCCCGGTGGCCGGCACCCTGATGGTCGAGCCCACCGAAAGCGAGAACCTTGCCGAGCTGGATCGCTTCTGCGACGCCATGATCGCGATCCGGGACGAGATCGATCGGCTCGCCGAGGGGGAGTGGCCCGCGGAGGACAACCCACTGCGTTGCGCGCCGCACACCGCGAGTTGCCTGACCGACAAGTGGGACCACCCCTACAGCCGGGAACTCGCCGCCTACCCGATGGGTCGGACGGCCGACAAGGTGTGGCCGCCGGTGCGGCGGATCGATCAAGCGCACGGGGATCGCAACCTGATGTGCTCCTGCCCCCCGGTGGCTGACTCGTGAGTGGGTGACAGTGTCATGACAC
>JALZDN010000085.1 GCA_030862525.1 Actinomycetota bacterium
GCGGATCCCGATCCCAGGGATCGGGATCCGCGAGACCCCGATCCCGTCGAGCCGGGGCAGCCACCGGGTAGCTGATCGGGGTCAGCCGCCGTCTTCAGCGAGGACTGCGTCGACGTATCCCCGGCAGTACTCCCAACTCACATACCCGGTCGGATCCGGGTCATACGCCGGCTCGTGCGGGCGCATCCGGCCACCCTCGAGCAGCTGCTGCAGGCTTGCCCGCAGCAGCTGCCAGTCGTGATAATGCTGCTCGGCACAGTCCGGGCAATCTACGACGATCCCGCGTAGCCCACGAGGCGCCAGCAGGGCCTGGTAGACGGCCAGATCGCTCAGGTCAGCGAGCAGTCCTGCGCGCTCCTCGTCGTCCAGCGGCTCCTCATCGGCGTCCCCAGGGTCATCCAACGCCTCCAGCGCCAGCGCCGGGTCCTCCGGGTCACCGGCGAACGGGTCGGGGGGAAGTGAGTCATGCGCCACGGCTGGCACCGTACCTTCCCGTCGGATTGCGCTGTGACGGATACCATGGATTCGACCCCCATGAGGGTCGCCCAGTGAGGTGTCAACTCAGCCCGGCCGCCAATCGACTTCAGCCACCGCCAGGAAGGTCGTCCCTGCGCATGACCAGCGAGCACACCGCGCCCGACTTCCCGTCGAAGTTCGCGCTGCTTGGTCTGACCTTCGACGATGTCCTGTTGCTGCCCGCCGAATCCGACGTGGTACCCGCGGAGGTCGATACGTCGACCAGGCTTTCCCGCAATATCAATCTGCGGGTACCACTGGTCTCCTCGGCTATGGACACGGTGACCGAGGCGCGGATGGCCATCGCAATGGCGCGTCAGGGCGGGATGGGAGTGCTGCACCGCAACCTGCCGGCCGAGGAGCAAGCCGCCCAGGTCGAGGTGGTCAAGCGGTCCGAGGCGGGCATGGTCACCGACCCGGTGACCTGCTTGCCGGAAAGCACCCTGGCCGACGTGGACGCGCTGTGCGCCCGCTACCGGATCTCCGGTGTGCCCGTCACCGACTCCGACGGGGTGCTGGTCGGCATCATCACCAACCGGGACATGCGCTTCGAAGTCGACCATGGCAAGCGGGTCGCCGACGTGATGACCAAGCCCCCCCTGATCACCGCGCAGGTAGGGGTCACCGCTGACGCGGCACTGGGTCTGCTGCGCCGCCATAAGATCGAGAAACTTCCGATCGTCGACGGGCACGGCCGGCTGCGCGGGCTGATTACCGTCAAGGACTTCGTGAAGACCGAGAAGTACCCGCTGGCGACCAAGGATCCAGACGGGCGGCTGCTGGTGGGGGCTGCTATCGGAGTCGGCGAGGGCGGCAAGCAGCGGGCGGCGTTGCTCGTCGATGCCGGCGTCGACGTGCTCGTCGTGGACACCGCGCACGGGCACTCCCGCGGCGTGCTGCAGATGATCAGCACGCTCAAGGCTGAGTTGGGCAGCACGGTGGACATCATCGGTGGCAACGTCGCCACTCGGGCCGGGGCGCTGGCTCTGGTCGAGGCCGGCGCGGACGCGGTCAAGGTCGGGGTGGGCCCCGGTTCCATCTGCACCACCCGGGTGGTGGCAGGGGTGGGCGTGCCGCAGATCAGCGCCATCTTCGAGGCGGACCGGGCGTGCCGCCCCGCGGGTGTTCCGGTGATCGGCGACGGCGGCATCCAATACTCCGGCGATATCGCCAAGGCCATCGTGGCGGGTGCCAGTACCGTGATGCTGGGTAGCCTGCTCGGGGGCACCGCCGAGGCGCCTGGTGACCTGATCCTGGTCGACGGCAAGCAGTACAAGACCTATCGCGGGATGGGCTCGGTGGGTGCCATGGCCTCGCGCGGTGGTGGGCGGTCGTACTCCAGGGACCGTTACTTCGCCGACGACGTGCTTTCCGACGACAAGCTGGTACCCGAGGGCATCGAGGGGCGGGTGCCCTTCCGCGGGCCGCTGTCGCTGGTGGCCCATCAGCTGGTCGGTGGCCTGCGAGCAGCGATGGGTTACGCCGGTGCTGCGACGATCCCGGCATTGCAAAGCGCCCAGCTGGTGCAGATCACGGCGGCCGGTATCAAGGAGAGCCACCCACATGACATCACCATGACGGTGGAGGCCCCGAACTACGCGGTGCGCTGAGATGCGAGATCTGGTGGAGATCGGAATGGGCCGCACCGCGCGGCGGGCCTACGCCTTCGATGATGTGGAAATCGTGCCCTCACGGCGCACCCGCTCCTCCCGGGATGTGTCCACCACCTGGCAGATCGACGCCTACCGTTTCGATATCCCGCTGGTCACCCATCCCACCGACGCGATCGTGTCGCCGGCGATGGCGATCCGGATCGGTGAGCTCGGTGGGCTGGGGGTGCTCAATGCCGAGGGTCTGTGGGCGCGTCATCCGAACGTCGACAAGTTGCTGTTCGGGCTCACCTCCGCGATGGACGAGGCCGACGAGACGGCGGCGGTGCGGTTGTTGCAACAGTGGCACTCGGCCCCGATCCGGGTTGAGCTGCTCACCGAGGCGATCGGCCAGGTAGCCAAGTCCGAGGTGACAGTGGCTGCCCGGGTCAGCCCGCAGCATGCCCGCGATCTCGCACCTGACCTGCTCGCCGCCGGTGTCGAGATCCTTGTCGTACAGGGCACCATCGTCTCGGCTGAGCATGTCTCCACCGCTGCCGAGCCGCTCAACCTCGTGGAGTTCATCGCGTCGATGGACGTCCCGGTGATCGTCGGTGGAGTGGGTGACTACCGCACCGCGATGCACCTGATGCGCACCGGAGCCGCCGGTGTGATCGTGGGTCATGGAGCGGGTGCGGGTACCTCGACTGGTGACGTACTCGGCATCGGGGTAGCGATGGCGACCGCGGTCGCCGATGCCGCAGCCGCTCGGCGGGACTACCTGGACGAGACCGGTGGACGGTACGTGCACGTGATCGCCGACGGTGGGATGCGCACCAGCGGCGATGTGGCCAAGGCGATCGCCTGCGGGGCGGACGCGGTGATGCTCGGTGAACCGCTGGCCGCCGCCGCCGAGGCACCCGGTAACGGGTTGTACTGGACCGCCGCCGCCGCGCATCCGTCACTGCCGCGCAGTCACGTCATTGATATGCCCGAGGATTCGATCGCCATCGACACGCTGCTGTTCGGGCCCTCCTGTCATCCCGGCGGCGGGGTGAACCTGTTCGGCGCGCTGCGACGGGCGATGGCCAAAACCGGCTATTCAGAGCTCAAAGAGTTCCAAAAGGTCGGCCTCACCGTCCGCCCCTGAACCCCTTGCCCGGGTTCTGGATGCAGACTGTGGCTATTCGTACCCTTTTGGTGCAGTCTGCATCCAGAACGCGGTGTTGAACGCAGGCGAGTGCTGGCCGGGTTTATGGGCTTGGGCTGTTCTGGGGGGCTTGGGGCGCGGTGCTGCCTGCGGTGCAGGCCAGTTCCGGCTCGACCGACGGTGAGCTGGGCACGGCACTGTTGATGATCGGGCTGGGCGCGCTGATGTCCATGCGGTTGACGGTCACCTCGTCGACCGCCTCGGTGCCGGAGTGTTGCCCGTGGTGATGGTGGCGCTTGCGGCAGTGGGTGTGCTGCCCGCGTTCGCCGGCTCTCCCGTGGCCCTGGCGGCGGCACTTTTGCTGCTGGGCGCCGTCTCGGGTGCGACCGATGTGACGGACGATCAACGCCGCTGGTGTACACGCCGAAATCCGCTCGCAACGCGCCCTGATGAATCTCGCGCACGCCTGGTTCTCCGTCGGTGTGGTCGTGGCCAGCGGGAACACGGCTGTGCTGCGCGCTGCGGGAGCAGATCCGCGCCTGGTGCTCGGGGCGGTGTTCGCTTCGGCCGCTGCGACCGGCCGCTTCGCCGGCAACGCCCTGGCGCGGCGCTTGGAGCCGGTCCGCCTGCTCAGCACGGGAGCCCTGACGGCAGGTGGCGAGACACCGTGGCTGCCACCGAAGCGGTCCGTACCGGATCGGTGATGAGAAACCCACGCGGTTCCGATGGCATACTCGCTGCGTGGCGGGCGTGGTCGACTACGACGTGGTGGTGGTCGGATCCGGGTTCGGGGGCAGCGTCGCCGCGCTGCGGCTGACCGAGAAGGGTTACCGGGTCGGTGTGCTCGAGGCCGGTCGGCGCTTCGCCGACGAGGAGCTGGCCACCACATCGTGGCAGCTGCGGGAGTTCCTCTGGGCACCGACCCTGGGCTGCTACGGCATCCAGCGCATCCACCTGCTGCGCGACCTCGTGGTGTTGGCCGGAGCGGGCGTCGGAGGCGGTTCGCTGAACTACGCCAACACGCTCTACCGGCCACCCGATGCGTTCTTCCGCGACCCGCAGTGGGCCCACCTTGCCGACTGGCGCGCCGAGCTCGATACCCACTACGACCAAGCGCAGCGGATGCTCGGGGTGACGACCTACGCGGGGCACACGCCCGCCGACGAGGTCATGCAGCGGGTCGCGCACGACATGGGGGTTGCGGACACCTACCACCCCACGCCGGTCGGGGTGTTCTTCGGCCGACCGGGCGAGGAGGTCGACGACCCTTACTTCGGCGGCGCCGGCCCCCGGCGCACCGGCTGCATCGAATGCGGTTCCTGCATGACCGGGTGCCGGGTCGGTGCCAAGAACACGCTGGTGAAGAACTACCTGTACCTCGCGGAGCGCGCCGGGGCCCCAGGAGGTGCCACCGTGCATCCGCTGACCACGGTGACCGCTCTGCGCCCGCAGGCAGATCACACCTGGCTGATCGACGCGGTACGCACCGGGAAGCGGTGGCGCCGGACGATCCGGGCCAGCCACGTAGTGCTCGCTGCCGGCACCTGGGGGACTCAACAGCTGCTGCACCGGATGCGTGATGAGGGTGTGCTGCCCCGGCTGTCGCCCCGGCTGGGCGAGCTGACCCGGACGAACTCCGAGGCGATCGTCGGTGCCATGCGCAACACGGTGGACCCGCAGCGCGACTTCTCCCGTGGGGTGGCCATCACCTCCTCCTTCCACCCCGATGAGCACACCCACATCGAGCCGGTTCGCTACGGGCGGGGCAGCAACGCGATGGCCCTGCTGAAGACGTTGGCCACCGACGGTGCGTCGGACACTCCGCGTTGGCAGCAGTTCCTGAACTTCGTCGTCCGGCATCCGGTCACGATGGCGCGGCTGCTGAAGGTGCGCCGCTGGAGCGAACGGACGGTGATCCTGCTGGTAATGCAGAACCTCGACAACTCGCTCACCACCTACCGCCGTCGCGGTCGACTCACCTCACGGCCCGGCCATGGCGAGCCGAACCCCACCTTCATCCCGGCCGGCTTCCAGGCCAGCCAGCTCACGGCCCGATACATCGGTGGCACCGCGGGCAGCACCTGGGGCGAGCTGTTCGAGGTTCCGCTGACCGCGCACTTCCTCGGAGGTTGCCCGATGAGCGCCACCGCCGAAGACGGCGTCCTCGACCCCTATCACCGGGTGCACGGTTACCCGACCCTGTCTGTGGTGGACGGGTCGGCGGTCAGCGCGAACCTCGGGGTGAACCCGGCGCTGACCATTACCGCGCTGGCCGAGCGGGCCTTCGCCTTGTGGCCCAACAAGGGCGATCCAGATCCGCGGCCTGCCCCGGGCGAGAGCTACCGGCAGCTGAATCCCGTCCCGCCTGGTGCCCCCGCTGTGCGGTGGCACTCGTGAGTGGCATTGAGTGCGATAGCACTGTTACCCACTCACGAGCAGTTCTGGTCGTTGACTTCGGAGCGCAGTACGCGCAGTTGATCGCTCGTCGGGTCCGCGAGGCGCAGGTGTACTCCGAGGTCGTGCCACACACCACGCCGGCCGCGGAGATCCTTGATCGCAAGCCCGCTGCGATCGTGCTCTCCGGGGGTCCGGCCAGTGTGTACGCCCAGCATGCTCCCCGCGTCGACCCCGCGCTGTTCGAGGCCGGCGTACCGGTGCTGGGCATCTGCTATGGGTTCCAGGCAATGGCCGACGCGCTGGGCGGCGTGGTCCAGCGGACCGGTACCCGGGAGTACGGGCGCACCGATCTGCAGGTACTCGACGGTGGCGGCGTGCTGCACCGCGAGCTGCCTGCGCGCGGTCCGGTGTGGATGAGCCACGGCGACGCGGTGACCGCCGCGCCGGAGGGTTTCATGGTCGCCGCGCGGTCGGCGGGCGCGCCGGTAGCGGCGTTCGAGGACACCGGCAGGCGGCTGGCTGGGGTGCAGTACCACCCCGAGGTGGTGCACTCCCCACATGGCCAGGAGGTGCTGCGCCGGTTCCTGCACGAGCTCGCCGGCATTCGGCCGAGCTGGACCACCGCCAACGTCATCGACGAGACCGTGGCCGGGATCCGGGCCAAGACCCAGGGCGCCAAGCTGATCTGCGGTTTGTCCGGCGGGGTGGACTCCGCAGTCGCTGCTGCGCTGGTTCACCGAGCCGTGGGTGACGATCTGACCTGCGTGTTCGTCGATCACGGCCTGCTGCGCACCGGCGAGCGCGCCCAGGTGGAACGGGATTACGTGGCCGCGACGGGGGTTCGGTTGATCACAGTCGACGCCCGGGAGCGGTTCCTGGACGCGCTGGCCGGGGTGGTCGATCCGGAGCAGAAACGCAAGATAATCGGGCGGGAGTTCATCCGGATCTTCGAGGGTGCGGCTCGGGATCTGCAGGCCGAAGCGGACCGGCACGGCGAGGAGATCCGCTTCCTGGTGCAGGGCACCCTGTATCCGGACGTGGTGGAGTCCGGCGGTGGCTCGGGTACCGCCAACATCAAGAGCCACCACAACGTCGGTGGGCTGCCCGAGGACCTGAGATTCGAGTTGGTCGAGCCGCTGCGGGCGCTGTTCAAAGACGAGGTGCGACGAGTCGGGCTGGAACTCGGATTGCCGGAGACGATCGTGCACCGCCAGCCGTTTCCGGGACCGGGCTTGGCAATCCGGATCATCGGCGAGGTCACCGCCGATCGCCTGCAGACCTTGCGCGCCGCGGACGCGATTGCCCGGGAAGAGCTCACCGCGGCCGGGATGGACCGCGATATCTGGCAGTGCCCGGTGGTGCTGCTGGCCCAGGTGCACAGCGTCGGCGTGCAGGGCGACGGGCGAACCTACGGCCATCCGGTGGTACTGCGTCCGGTATCCAGTGAGGACGCGATGACCGCGGACTGGTCCCGGGTGCCCTACGACGTGCTGGCCCGCATCTCTGGCCGAATCACCAACGAGGTGCCCGAGATCAACCGGGTAGTGCTGGACGTGACCAGCAAACCACCCGGCACCATCGAATGGGAGTGATCGGAGCTTTACTCCATCGACCGGCGACCGTGGCGCGCCGCGCTGCTCGTCAACTCAGCGATCCGAGCGTCCGCGACGGCGAGATCAGCTCGGTATCTAGCGAGATCCGCGGCAAGACGCGCCACCTGGCGCCGTTCGTTGTCTAAGGCATCGCTCAGCGCAGCCCGCTCGACGTCCCACTGCTTCTGCATCGCGCTGACGTCGGCGTGCATCTTGTCCAGCTGGCCGCGCATCGCATTCTCCCCCGTTTGGAGGGTGTTGATGTAGTTGTTGGCACTGGTCAGGGCAGCCGAGCCCGATGTGGCGTCGAGGTTACGCAGCTCACTGCGGCGCTTGAATACGAAGATGAGCAGCTGAATGAAGCCACCACCAGTAGCGATGGCAGCTACTTGAAGATGAACCGCAGCGTTTCACCAGACACGATTTTCTGCCCCCGGAGCGACAGCGGCCAGGGTCACCACACGTCGAACGGTGGCCAGGGCTATTGCAAGGAATCCGCTACCCGCCACCGCTCCTGCGAACCCGAGGCCGAGGAGTACTCCGAGGCCGTAGATGCCGCAGCCTACGGCGAGCAGCGCGAGACCAATGACCTCGACCAGGGAGCGTCCGCGGGCGATACCGATGATGGTGGTGATGCCACCGGCGAGCAGCGCGACGCCCATGCCACGGCTGACGGTGTCGGCTGCAATGGTCGCCAACGCCCGGGATACATCATCGCCGTAGATCACAGCGAGCGCACCGGGGACCACCAGCACGGCCGCGAGCACAACGGTGTACGGGCGATCCACCCACGCCAATTGTAACCGCTGGACTGGTCCAATCCCCTGAGCACCTGCGCCGCGATGAGGGGCCTCTCGGCTGGCTGTGGCCAGCGCCTGTGGCGTGTGCTCCCACTCGTTACCGGCAGAGGGCTTCCCACCGGGAGGCGGATTGCCGTCGGGGGTCGGGAGTTTGACCGGATCGGAAGCCGAGTCATCGGCGGCCATGACGCTCCAGTTCGTCGAAAGTTGTAGGTATAACTATATGACTCGTTCCGTGACGGGAAGTGACCGGTACGCACCGCCCCGGGCGCTCGCGACTCCATCGTTTCGGTGCTCACCCGTGGTCCAAGTGCAATTAGGCGCCTGGGTCCCGGCATGACCAGCTGTTGTACTCGACCCGATCGTGGGCTTTCCTGAACGACATCGTCGAGAGACCGCACACCGGCCGAGATCCTGCTGCCGCCTCCCGAAGTTCTAGAACCGGGTATATGCGCACCCGGGCGGACGCGCGACCTCCCACTGGTGGGAGCTACCTGGGCGAGGCGTCGAATCGGAGAACGTTATGGAGACATGAGGCGGACCGATCTGTATCGTCATGATCCGGAGACGAGGAGCAACGTCGTGACCCTCAACACCATCGCACTCGAGCTCGTTGCGCCCAACGTCGAACACGGCACGCAGCGGGCCGTCGACGAGGCGCACAAGGTACTCGAGCACTCCAAAACCTTTGGCATCGAAGGCCGGATCAGGCACGTGATGATCCCCGGGCTGATCGAGGAGGACGACGACCGACCGGTCGAGATGAAGCCGAAGCTCGACGTGCTCGACTTCTGGTCGGCCCTGCAGCCGGAACTGCCCGGGGTGAGCGGACTGTGCACCCAGGTCACCGCGTTCATGGACGAGCCGACGCTGCGCGAGCGGCTGGCAAAACTGCGGGGCGCCGGGATCGACGGCGTCATCTTCGTCGGCGTCCCGCGCACGATGAAAGACGGTGAGGGATCGGGCGTCGCGCCAACCGACGCGCTGTCGCTGTATGACCAGCTGGTGCCCAACCGCGGCGTGATCCTGATCCCCACCCGGGACAGCGAGCTGGGCAGGTTCGGCTTCAAGTGCAACCAGGGCGCCACCTTCGGCATGACCCAGCTGCTGTACTCCGACTCGATCGTGGGTTTCCTGGCCGACTTCGCACAGCAGACCGAGCACCGGCCGGAGATCCTGCTCTCGTTCGGGTTCGTCCCCAAGTTCGAGAACCGGGTGGGCTTGATCAACTGGCTGATCCAGGACCCGGGCAACGACGTTGTCGCGCAGGAACAGGCGCTGGTCACCAAGCTGGCCGACAGCGACCCTGACGAGAAGCGCAAGATCATGCTGGAACTGTACAAGCGGGTGATCGACGGGGTCGCTGACCTCGGTTACCCGCTGAGCATCCACCTCGAGGCGCCGTACGGTGTCTCGGCGCCCGCCTTCGAGACCTTCGCTGAGATGCTCGCCTACTGGGCCCCCGACACGAGCTGAGACGACCGTGAGCCTGCCTGCCCTGGTGCACGATGACCTGGACTGGTCCACGTTGCTCCATGAGGTCACCGCGCAGGGGGCGGCGTTTGCCGCTCACGCGGTCCGCCGGCCGGTCTGTGCCCAGCTGGCGGCCGAGCTACGAGACGGACCGTACGAGCCGGTGGAGTCCGTGATCGGGCAGGTCCGACAGGAGACCGAATCCTTCGAGGTCGCCGTCGCGGAGCTGGATCGTTATCCGATGCTCAGCAGCGTGTGCGACGAACTGGTCCGGCGGCTGCACGAGCACGGATTACCGCAGTGGATGCCGAATGAGGTCTCGGTCCAGCGCTACCGGCCGGGGTCGGTCGGCATCACGCCGCACCGTGACCAGCGCCGGTACGCCCAGCTCGTCGCACTGATCACGATCGCCGGATCTGCGCCGTTCACGCTGTGTCGCAGTCGCGACGGTGATTCCCTCCAGACCTGGCAGGTCGACGAGGGCAGCCTGGTGCTGCTGCGCGGGCCGGGGCTGGCTGGTGATCCGGACGGACGGCCGATGCACATGGTCGGCGGGCCCACCGGCACACCGCGGACGTCGATCGGGATTCGGATGGACACGGCATAGCCGGCGGCTTCCGGGTCAGCCGCGCTGATCGTCACCGCGCTTGTTGCCGGATAGGCGCGAGCTCCGGCTGGTCAGCTCCACGCAAGCAGCCGCTAAATGCGTGATGCCGTCAGGGCGGTGTCCGCGTGTGCCCAAGCTTTGTCGAAGCGCTTCTTCACCTCCGCGGATTCAGCCTTCTTGCCCTGGGCGTCCAGCGCCTGCATCAAACCGTAAAGGGCCCACCCGTTTTCGGGATTGCGGCGCAGATCCTCGCGGTAGACCGCCTCTGCCTTCAGCGCCTGCCCATCGGCGAGCAGCACGGCACCGAGCGAGTGCCGCACGGGATAGAGCCAGTCGGCGGGTTCGTTGTAACGCATCGCATCTTCCAGTTGGACGCCTTTCTCCAGATGCGAGATGGATTCCGTAGCGTGACCCAACCTGGCTTCTATTTCCCCGGCGAGGACTTCGACGGCCACGTTCAGGACATCGGCGGCGGTGTTGATGAAGATCACACCCTGCTTGATCTCGTCCTTGGCTGCGATCTCCTTCAGGGCCGTGAGTTCGGCTTGGGCACTGTCAAGCTGGCCCGTGCCGACGAACGCACGGCCACGGGCGTAGTGCCAGACGCCAGCGCGGTAGTCCAACCCGTCGGGCGGCGCCTTCATATCCAGGATCTCCTGCCACCTGCCAAAGCGCACGGACGCGAACAACGGCTGTGCGGCGAAATGCTGCATATAGGTGCCGGAGCTCGGATCGTCCTCCATCGTGTGGACAGTTGTTGCATCGCTGCCCGCCGCACCTTGCAGTGCCCTCGCGCTGTTCCCCGCCATGGACGCGGCTGAATACAGGAAGTGGTGATTGTGCGGCACATAGCCCACCGCATAGACGCCCTGCGCGTGGCACTGCGAGATGTAGGAGTTGTCGGCGGCTGTTGCCCGCTCATTGGCGAGCACGGCGTCGTGGTAGCGACCGACGCGTATGTAAGTGTGTGCGGGCATGTGTACGAGGTGGCCTGCCCCGGGGACGAGCGAAGCCAGGGTGTCGGCGTAGCTCTCGGCGCGCGCCGGGCCGTCCGACGACTCGGTCGCGTGGATGTACAGGTGAATAGCCCAAGCATGCTTTGGATCTCGCTTGACCACGGATTCCAGCGTCGTGACGATCTCCGTGGTTTCCAGCCGCAGCGGCTTGCCGTTGTTGTCGTAGTAGTTCCACGGTGTCAGGTCCATCTGCGCCTCGGCGAACAGCGCGGACGCGTCGAGATCATCCGGGTATTGCCGGGAGACATCGCGCATAGCGTTGGCGAACGCGGTGTCCAGGGGCGCGCGGTCGGCCGGCGGGTCCTTGGCATAGCGCTGTGCGAGTGCGGTGATGTAGGCCTGCTCGCGCGGGGTGATCATGGGGGCCAGGGTCTGCGCCTTCTGCACCGCCTCCCACGCGGGCGCCACGGCGGCCGCGTCCATCGGTGCGTTGATGTTGGGACCGAGCACGAAGGCGACACCCCACCAGCACATCGCGCACTGCGGGTCGAGCGTCGCTGCGTAACGGAAGGAGCGCTCGGCCTCAGCGTGGTTGAAGGCAAACCCTAGCGTCAGACCCTGGTTGAAGTATCGCTGCGCATCCGTGGACGCGGTCGTGATCGAGTGCTGGTGGTCGCCAAGGTTGGTGAACAGCGGCGCCGGTTTGTCGGAGGCGGGTGGTGTCGGCCCCCCGGCGCAGGCCGGCACCGCCAGCAGTATCGCGGTAAATACGGAAATCACCCATCGGATCATGCCGGCCCTCCTGTACTGAATGATTATCCTTCCGCGATTGGCTCGCGGGGTCTACGCCATAGCACTGACACCGCAGCGATGATCAAGAAGTAAGGCCTTGAACCTTGCGCCAGAAGGCGTCGATCAGCGCGTTGAACTCGGCTGGGCGCTCCTGGAAGGGCTGGTGGGCCTCACCAGGCAGCACGACGAACTCGGCACCGGGATCTGCTTCGCGACTACTCGGCCGTAGCGCGGCGGGCAGGCGGTCTCGAGCTCCCCAGCCACGACGAGCGTCGGCGCGGGCCCACGTGCTGATCAGGACGAGGCTGCGCACAACGTCAGGATGGCGCAGCGCTAACTCCTGCGCGATGGCGCTGCCGCCCGAGAAGCCGGCGACGTGCGCGGCGGGTACGCCAAGCGCCCGCAGGAGCGCGGCCGCGTCCGCTCGATCTCGATGTTGGCCGCACTCACGTCGCCGACCTCGTGCAGGGCGAGCAGGCGCCGCCGCCTGAGCGAGCGACGCCTGCCCTCGTCGTCCATGAACGACAGTGCCACCGACAGGAGCTGAGGTGTTCGGCGGTCTGGATCGAAGAAGACGAAGTTTTTTCCGCGCACCCGGAAGGTGGGATGCCCACCCCACTCCTCGACGTCCACCCGCGTCGCTTCGGGCCACCGCGCGACGATCTACTCCAGTCGGCTCCTGCCGTCCATTCGCGCGGGTCCTCTCGTTTCCCCGGCTCGGTATGCACACCAAGCGTCCTACTACGGCCGGAGCCGATTCGACGTGCGGGCGACCCGATTGGGTGCGAACATAGCGAAATGGGGGCATCTTCGTACACGTATGTCACCCGGCCGACTAAGGAGATCGTCATGCTCGCCATCGTCGCCGCCATCCTCTTCGCGCTCGCCCTGGTGCTCCACCTGGTCGGCGTTGCGGACGGTCCGCTCGCCCCCTTTACCTTCATGCTGGCCGGGCTGCTGTGCCTCGCGCTGCAGCTCGCCGGAGTCGGCGCCAGCACGCGGAGCCGTAGCCGCCTCTGAGGGGGGATTCACGCAAACCTGCGATGAACCGTTTCGGGTTCGGTTAGATCGGCAACAGCGGGCTTGGTGTCCCGTGCCAGGAGACCACCAGCTTCTCACTGGCACGGGTACAGGCCACGAAGAACAGGCACCGTTCGCGCTGATATCAAGGTTATGCGAGCGCTGGTCATTGGTGGCCGGGGTGACAGCGGGGTGAAACCTGCCGTGAACGCCTCATAGTCGGCGAGCAGCCGACGGTGGACCTGGAAGATGTCCATGCTGTCGCGGCGGTGTCTTTGTGGCCGGGTCACAAACGTGCAGTCGTGATTTCGTGCTCGTATCCGGTTGTCCCGCACTTGCGTACGCCGTTGACTGGCGTGTGGTCCGACTCACAGATGAGGGCCACTGCAGTGCTGGTAGACGGTCGTCGTCAGGAGCGTGGGAGCGATGCCGCACGAGCTCGAGTGCCCGCACTGCAGCTGCCCACTGCTGACCGTCCAGGGCAGTGTCCGGGTACCCGATGTGGACACCGTCGAGATGCTCCACCGGGAGATCGCGCATCTGCGTGCCACGGTGGCCCGGCTGCGCGGGACGGGTTTCAACCCCTTACCGCGGAATCTTGATGGCAATCCGGCGCCATCCTGATCGACCCGAACACCGATGATCGACAGGAGTGGCTGTGCTGGTTGATTTCCGCCCCATCAGCAAGCTCCGCGGCAAAAAACCCGTGGACGTGACCGCCGCGCTGGGTCCGGTGCTGGACGCGCTCGCCGAGGACTCGGTGGACCTGTCCCGGATCCGGGTGGTGTGTGACTGGGTGCAGTACCGCAACAACTTCCGCGACGTCGTCGACATCCGGCCGATCCTGGCGGCCCACGGCACCGACTCGGTGCTGGAGCCGGTATCGCTGACGGCGGTGGCGACCGAGGACGAGATGGAGGTCGCGATCGACGTCCGCCGTAGTTCCGAGGTGCCGCTCAAGGAGCTCACCGGCGATCTGATCCGGGCCTGCTTCGGTGATGCCCAGCCGTCCCGGATCCACCTTGAACCGTGGCGGGCCACCAGCGCCAGTCTGATCTGGGACTTCAACGCGCTGTACTGGAAGGCTCTGGACCTGTGGGAGCAGGCCACTGGCCGGGCCTACGAGTCGGCCCTACCGGGCGGGGAGAGCGACGCGCGCAACCGGGACTCGGTGCGCGAGATCATCACCGACCTGTTCGCGCTGTGGGACTCGCTGGCCGAGCGCAACGCGCTGCCCGAAGAGCTGTACGTGGTCGAGATCGGGCCGGGTAACGGCAATCAGGCCAAGACCTGGCTTGACGAGTTCGTCGAGCTGGACCGCCGTCACGGCAAGGAATACTACCGGCGGCTGCAGTACCTGATGTGCGACTACTCGCCGCACGTCCTGGAACTCGCCCGGGCCGCGGTGGCCCACCACGCGGAGCACGTCAGCTCATTCGTGCTGGACGCCACCCAGCCCCGGACCGCACTGGGTTTCTTGCGCTACAAGGTGTTTCTGGTCTACATCTCCAACGTCTATGACAATCTGCCTACCGACGAGGTCGCGCAGATCGGCGGGCGCACCTACATCGTGCAGACCAGGGCCTATCTGTCCAAAGAGGCTGCCACCGAGATCGGGCAGCTGGTATCGACCCAGCCCGACGGGGTACCGGAACTGATCCGCAAGTTGCTGCGGCTGGGCCCAGCCCTGCTGGCAGAGGCTGCACCTGCGCACTTCCCATCAGCTGAGGCGGCGGTGGAGTTCTGGCGTCGTACCTGGGAGGCATTGCGCTTGGAGGAGCGGTACCTGCCGCTGGTGGGCCTGGATCTCTACCAGATCGCGCCCACGGTGAGCGGGGAGATGCTGCGCCCTTTGCTGGAATCCGGCGCCACCATCCGGATGCACGTCAACAACGGCGCGGTGGCCAGTTTCGTGGACACCCTCCCGCTGCTGCATCCCTACGGTCGCCTGATCTGCCACGACCTGTTCGTCACTGACGTGCATGCCTACCGCACCGGTTTCCGCGGGCCCGGCAAGTACGACGGCTCGATCGTGAACTGGCTCAACGGGCCGCTGCTGGCGCATATCGGACGCCGAAAGGGTTTCGACGTGAACTACCAGTCGTTCGCGTACCGAACCGGCACCAACATCATCACCATGACTGCCCAGGTGCGGGACTGATGCGCCGACGCACTTCTTCCCGCGGAGGCGCAGTATGACCGCCGACGTACTTCTTCCCGCGGAGGCGGAATTATGACGGTCCCGCTACTGCCCACGACCGTCGTCGGGTCGTACTCGGTCCCCGAGTGGCTCGAGCGACTCAAGACCGACTACTACCGCAATCGGATCAGCCGCAGCCATCTCGGCGAGATCCACGACATGGCGATCAAGGCGGCGCTCAAGGACCAGGAGACGGCCGGGATCGACATCGTCTCCGACGGGGAGCTGCGCCGGGACAACGACATCGACTACCTGCTGGCCCGGATACCGGGCGTGCAGATCCCGGTCACCGTCAAGTCGTTCTATTACGACTACTACGACATCATCGTCGCTGATCCGCTGCCGGTCGATCCGCCGCCGCTGGGCCTGGCCGACGACTACCGCTTCACCCGTGAGTACACGGACCGCCCGGTCAAGTTCTCGTTCACCGGGCCTTTCTCCTTGTCCCATCGGATCCAGAACAAGGCGTATTCCAAGTCCGCCGACCTGGTCCGGGCGCTGGCACAGGTGCTCAACGGCGAGGCGCGGACCCTGGCCAAGGCGGGTGCGGAGCTGTTACAGATTGATGAACCCTTCCTAGCCGGCTACCCCGAGGGCGTGGGGGTGGCGGTGGAGGCGATCAACATCGTGACCGAAGGCGTCGACGTCACCTGGGGGCTGCATGTCTGCTACGGCAACCGCTACGCCCGGCCGTCTTGGGAAGGGCATTACAACTTCCTGTTTCCGGCGGTGCTCGGGGCGAACGTGGACCAGCTAATCCTCGAGTTCGGCCGCAAAGGCTATGAGGACCTGCATCTGATTCAGCAGCTCGGTTGGGACCGCGCGCTCGGGCTTGGTGTGGTAGACGTCAAAAGCGAGCAGATCGAGTCCGCGGATCTCATTGCCCAACGCATCCACAAGGCGCTGGAAACGTTCTCAGCCGAGAATCTGATCATCAACCCGGACTGTGGGCTGCGCCACCTCCCGGCCGATGTCGCCCGGGCGAAGTTGGCAGCGATGGTAGAAGGAACTGTCGCGGTCCGCCGCACTCTGCCGGCCCCGCCTGATAAAGCCCAGCCTGATAAAGCGGAACACCCAGTGACACCGTCGGAACCGACCGTCGAGCAAGGAGCGTGATCCTGTGACCCAGCTGGAGAGCATTGAGTACCTGTTCACCTCCGAGTCGGTGACCGAAGGCCACCCGGACAAGATGGCCGACCAGATCTCCGACGCTGTGCTGGATGCGGCGTTGACGATGGACCCGAACGCGCGGGTCGCCTGCGAGACGCTGATCACCACCGGGATGGTCGTGCTGGCGGGGGAGATCACCACACCGGCCGTGCTGGATTACACCCAGATCGTGCGAGACACGATCTGCCGCATCGGTTATGACAATGGAAGCTTCGGTTTCGACGGGCACAGCTGCGCGGTGATGACCGTATTGGACAAGCAGTCGCCGGACATCGCCCAGGGTGTCGACATGGCCGCGGAGCGGCGCGGAAAGCTGTCCGAGGATGAACTGGACAGCGCCGGTGCTGGTGACCAGGGAATGATGTTCGGATACGCCACGAACGAGACCCCCGAGCTGATGCCGATGCCGATCGCGCTAGCCCACCGGCTGTCCATGCGGCTGGCGAAGGTACGCAAGGACGGCACCCTGCCTTACCTGCGCCCGGACGGCAAGACCCAGGTGACCGTCCGCTACCGGGATCATGTGCCGATCGGAGTGGAAAAGGTGCTGATCTCTACCCAGCACGCCGAGGAGGTCACCTCAGAACAGATTCGGAAGGATCTGTGGGAGCACGTGGTGCGTGCAGTGCTCCCGGCCGACTTCTACAACGAGGTGGAGTTGGTGCGCAACCTGTTCGTCAACCCGACCGGGCGGTTCGTTATCGGCGGGCCGGTCGGTGATGCCGGGCTGACCGGACGGAAGATCATCGTGGACACCTACGGCGGGTTCTCCCGGCACGGTGGCGGCGCGTTCTCGGGTAAAGACCCGTCCAAGGTGGACCGTTCCGCGGCGTACGCGGCCCGCTACGTGGCCAAGAACGTCGTGGCCGCCGGCCTGGCGGACCGGGTCGAGGTGCAGGTGGCCTACGCGATCGGCGTCGCCCGGCCGCTGTCGGTCTTTGTGGAGACCTTCGGCACCGAGCAGGTGCCCCGCGCGATCATCGAGAAGCTGGTGGGTGAGCACTTCGACCTGCGACCGGCGGCTTTCCGCAGCTACCTGGGACTGCACCGGCCGATCTACGCTAAGACCGCCGCCTATGGTCACTTCGGACGCAACGATCCGGACTTCACGTGGGAGCGGACCGACAAGGCGGCGGAGCTGCGCGAGTCCGCCGGGCTACCTGCCAGCACGCAGCCGGCAACCGTCTAACAGGTCTAAGGAGCTATGGTGGGAATCATCGTCACTGGGTCAATCGCCACCGACTACCTGATGGTCTTCCCGGGTCGGTTCGCCGAGCAGATCCTGCCCGATCAGATGGAAAACCTCTCGGTGTCCTTCCTGGTGGAAGACCTGGCGATCCACCGTGGCGGCGCGGCCGCCAACATCGCCTTCAACCTGGGTTGCCTCGGGCTGGCGCCGGCGCTGGTGGGCGCGGTCGGCGCCGACTTCGCCGAGTACGGGCAATGGTTGTCGTCGCATGGGGTGGACATCAGCGCGGTGCACGTCTCGCAGACCAAGCACACCGCTCGATTCCAGTGCACCACTGACTCCGACCAGAACCAGATCGCGTCGTTCTACGCCGGTGCGATGAGCGAGTCCCGCGATATCGAGCTGAAGCCGATCGTGGACCGCCTGGGCGGGACCGATCTCGTGGTGGTGGGGCCGAGCGACCCGGCGGCCATGCTGCGGCACACTCAGGAGTGCCGAAGCCTCGGTTATCCGTTTGCCGCGGACCCCTCTCAGCAACTCACGTCGCTTGACGGTGACCAGATCAAGCAGCTGGTCGAAGGTGCGACCTACCTGTTCACCAACAGCTACGAGCGAGGACTGCTGGAACGCAAGACCGGTTGGTCCGAGGAGGACATTCTGGCGCGGGTGGGTGTCTCTGTGATGACCCGCGGCGCCAAGGGTGTGACCGTGCAGCGGCCGGGCGAACCGGTCATCTCGGTGACACCGCCGCAGGAGCTGGCCAAGGCGGATCCCACCGGTGTCGGTGATGCGTTCCGAGCCGGCTTCCTGGCCGGGGTCCAATGGGGCGTGACTGACGAGCGGGCCGCCCAGCTTGGTTGCATGCTGGCCACGCTGGTGATCGAGTCGGTGGGCACCCAGGAGCACAAGTTCGAGCCTGAGGCGTTCATAGAGCGATTCAGCGAAGCTTACGGACCCGACAGCGCGGCCGAGGTGGCTGACCACGTGCGCGCGTGACAACCAACTTCGAGGCAAGGAGTGCATTTCGATGACTGTGGCGCCTGCCGCTGAGAAAAAGCTAGAGAGTCGCGCTGGTATCGACTTCGCTGTTGCGGATTTGAGCCTGGCTGAGTTCGGCCGCAACGAAATCCGGTTGGCGCAGCATGAGATGCCGGGTTTGATGACGTTGCGGCGCGAGTATGCGGAAGTGTTCCCGTTGCGCGGGGCCCGGATCTCCGGGTCGTTGCACATGACGGTGCAAACGGCGGTGCTGATCGAGACCCTGGTGAGTCTCGGTGCCGAGGTCCGGTGGGCGTCGTGCAACATCTTCTCCACTCAGGACCATGCCGCGGCGGCAGTGGTGGTGGGCCCGCATGGCAGCGCGGAGGAGCCGCGGGGCGTGCCCTGTTTCGCCTGGAAGGGCGAGACATTGACGGAGTACTGGTGGTGCGCCGAGCAGATGTTGACCTGGCCCGATGGGCAGGGACCGAACATGATCCTGGATGACGGGGGAGACGCGACCCTGCTGGTGCACAAGGGCGTTGCCTACGAAAAGGCCGGAGTGGTGCCCTCCCCGGACGAGGAGGCCGATTCGGATGAGTGGAAGGTGTTCCTGGAGGTGTTGCGGGCCTCGTTGACCGCTACGCCCGGAAAGTGGACGGCGATCGGGGAAGGCATCCGCGGGGTGACCGAGGAGACCACCACCGGGGTGCACCGCCTATACCAGTTGGCTGCGGCGGGAGAGCTGCTGTTCCCAGCGATTAACGTCAACGACTCGGTGACGAAGTCGAAATTTGACAACAAGTATGGGTGCCGGCATTCGCTGGTGGATGGCATCAACCGGGCGGTGGACGTACTGATCGCCGGGAAGTTGTGCTTGATCTGTGGGTATGGAGATGTCGGTAAGGGATGCGCGGAATCGCTGCGCGGCCAGGGCGCTCGCGTGGTGGTGGCCGAGGTGGATCCGATCTGTGCATTGCAGGCGATGATGGACGGTTTCACCGTCGACACACTGGACAACGTCGTCGACCGCGCGGACATCATCATCACCGCCACCGGGAACAAGGACATCGTCACGGTCGACCACATGGCACGGATGAAACACCAGGCGATCCTGGGAAATATCGGGCACTTCGACAACGAAATCGACATAGCCGGGTTGGAGCGCCGGTCGGGTGCCCGTCGACTGGTGATCAAACCGCAGGTCGACGAATGGACTTTCTCAGATGGACATTCGATCATCATGTTGTCCGAGGGGCGGTTGTTGAACCTGGGTAACGCTACCGGGCACCCGAGTTTTGTGATGTCGAACTCGTTTTCCAACCAGGTCATCGCGCAGATCGAGCTGTTCACCAAGCACCAGGAATACGATCGGGAGGTCTACACCCTGCCTAAGGTGCTGGATGAGAAGGTCGCCCGGATCCACGTCGAGGCCTTGGGTGGCCAGCTCACCAGGCTGACCAAGGATCAGGCCGAATACATCGGCGTGGACGTCGAGGGCCCTTACAAACCACCGCACTACCGGTACTAGAACGCGAGGGCTTCACTGCGGCTGGGGACACTCGGGGTTCCGCCGACAGAGCAAAGTTTCAGACGCCGATGATCACGGATTGTGTGCGATACGCGACAAACCTGTTGCCCTACGCACACAAACCGTGATCATGGTGCTGAACGGCCGTGCCCGGAAGATGCGAGCCGCGAACGTGAAGGGAGTCCATCAGTGGCTTTTCCCAGCGATCTTGAGATCGCCCGCGGCGCCACCCTCACTCCGTTGGCGGAGGTCGGTGCCGCGATGGGCCTGGGACCACACCTGCTTGAGCCATACGGCGAGCACGTCATGAAGATCAAGTTGGCGGCCATCGATGAGCTGGCTGGGGTCCCGCGAGCGAAGTACGTGGTCGTCACGGCTGTCACACCGACCCCGCTCGGCGAGGGTAAGACGACCACCACGGTGGGGCTCGGCCAGGGCTTCGCGCACATCGGCAAGCGGGCCACGGTGGCGATCCGGCAACCCTCGATGGGCCCCACCTTCGGGATCAAGGGCGGTGCGGCTGGTGGTGGATACAGCCAGGTGGTGCCGATGGAGACCCTGAACCTGCACCTGACCGGAGACATGCACGCCGTGACCGCGGCGCACAACCTGCTTGCTGCGCTGATCGACAATCAGCTGCACCAGCGCGACGGCGCCGATCTGGACCCGCACAGCATCACCTGGAACCGGGTGCTCGACGTCAACGACAGGGCCTTGCGCAACATCGTGGTCGGGCTCGGTTCCCGGGCCGACGGCAATCCCCGGCAGAGCGGGTTCGACATCACCGCGGCCAGCGAGGTGATGGCGGTGTTGGCGCTGTCCACGTCGTTGCAAGACATGCGGTCTCGGCTGGGTCAGATCGTGGTGGGCCAGACGTATGACGGCAAACCGGTGACTGCGGACGACCTCCACGCTGCCGGGGCGATGACCGTCATCATGCGCGAGGCGGTCAAGCCGAACCTGTTGCAGACGCTGGAGGGCACGCCGGTGCTGGTGCACGCCGGACCGTTCGGCAACATCGCGCACGGCAACTCGTCGGTGATCGCCGACCTGATCGGCATCCATTGCGGGGACTACCTGGTCACTGAGGCCGGCTTCGGGGCCGACATGGGCGCCGAGCGCTTCTTCAACATCAAGTGCCGCGCGTCGGGACTGCGGCCGGACGCGGCTGTGCTGGTGGCCACGGTGCGCGCACTCAAGACGCACTCCGGCCGGTACAAGGTCGGGGCAGGCCGCCCGCTGCCTGAGGCCATGCTGGTGGAGAACCCGGACGACGTGCACGCCGGCGCGGCCAACCTTCGCAAGCAGATCGAGAACGTGCGAATACACGGCGTGTCACCGGTGGTGGCGATCAACGCCTTCCCGACCGATCACCCGTCGGAGCACGCAGCCATCCGCGAGATCGCTGATAGCGTGGGTGCCCGTTCCGCGCTGTGCACGCACTTCGCCGAGGGCGGCAAGGGAGCCGCCGAACTGGCCGCAGCAGTCGCCGAGGCCGCCGAGGAGCCGTCGGAGTTCGCCTTCCTGTATTCCAACGGCGCGACGCTGCGGGAGAAGATCCTCACCGTGGCGCTGCGGGTGTACGGGGCGCAGGGGGTGGAGTATGACCTCAAGGCATCCCGGCAGCTGGAAAGCTATGAGCGCAATGGATTTGGAAAGCTGCCGGTGTGTATCGCCAAGACGCACCTGTCGATCTCGTCGGATCCGACGCTCAAGGGCGCGCCCACCGGATGGGTGCTGCCGGTACGGGAGGCGCGGGCCTCGGTGGGTGCCGGGTTCGTCTACCCGATCTGTGGCGACATGCGCACCATGCCGGGT
The DNA here is from genome assembly GCA_030862525.1 of Actinomycetota bacterium. Lineage (GTDB taxonomy): Bacteria > Actinomycetota > Actinomycetes > Mycobacteriales > Pseudonocardiaceae. The sequence goes on from JALZDN010000085.1 coordinate 21,779, forward strand.
CTGGGCGCCACCCCTGCCGCCACTCGGATTGACATCGATTCCCGCGGCGAGATCGTCGGTCTCTCGTGATGCCGGCTCGACGTGCTCCACTGCTCGACTGCTCGGTGGCCGACCTGCTTGACCGCTTCGCCGAGCAGCAGCCTGCACCCGGGGCCGGTGCCGCCGCGGCGATCACCGCTGCGATGGCCGCCGGACTGCTCGGGATGGTCGCGAGGTTCTCCACCACGCAGCTGATCGACTCGGCGAGACGGGCAGCGCACGCCGACCGGGTCCGTAACCAGGTTGCTGCGCTCGCTGAACAGGATGGCGAGGCCTACCAGGCTGTGCTCGAGGCGTTAGCGCTACCCCGTGAGCTCGACCCGAAAGGTCGTGACTTGCAGATCCGGCGCACCGTGGAGCGTGCCACCCAGGTGCCGGCCGAGATCGCTGAGGCGGCCAGTGGTATCGCCGTCGAAGCAGCCCAGCTCGCCGAGCGGGGCAACCGCAACCTCAGTGGCGATGCCTTCACCGCGGCCACCCTGGCAGCGGCCGCGGCGCGGTCGGCCGCCGAGCTCGTCCGGCTCAACGTCGAACTCGGTGGTCTCGATGGTGCTCTGGCCGACCGGGCAGCCCGAGTCGCTGACGTCGCCGCCGACGTGGTGGCTGAGCTGGGCCGTTCGTGAAAGGCTGAGATCAGATCATGCTGGCAGGCAGGCGCCGATGCGTCGATCGGCTAGTGCTCCGGTGAAATAGGGAAGCGCAGCCGCACTACTGTTCCGCGGCCAGGCGAGCTATCTGCCGTGAGCTGACCGCCCAGCAGCTCAGCGCGCTGGTGCATGCCCGGCAGTCCATAACCCACCGGGCCGGCCCGGTCGACTGTGGCGGTGGGGTCGAAGCCGGTGCCGTCGTCGGAGATCTCCAGCAACACCGCGCCGGCAGTCACCGAGAGCCGGAGGTGGACGTGCCCAGCGTTGGCGTGCTTCATGATGTTCTGCAGCGCCTCTTGGGCAATCCGGTAGATCGCTGTCTCGACGTGCTCGGGCAGGCGGGTCGATACGGTGTCCACCTGGACGTTGGGTAGCGGAGTCGACCGCGCAAGGCTCTCCAGACTGGCCGCCAGTCCGAGGTCGTCGAGCACGGGCGGGCGCAGCCCGGCGATCGCATGCCGGGTCTCATCCAGCGCCCCCGCGGCGAGTTCCTGGGCGCGGGTTATCTGGTCGGCGGCACCTGCCGGGTCGGAGGTGACCGCGTCGGCCGCCGCCGAGAGATGAAACGACAAGCTGACGATGCGCTGACTGATTCCGTCGTGAATCTCGCCGGCGAGGCGCCGCCGCTCGGTCTCCTGGAGCAGCACGATCTGCTCAGCGAACCGCTCCATCGCCTCCTCTCGCTCGGCGAGCTTGCTGTGCAGGCTCGCATTCTCGATGGCCCCGGCCATCAGACCCGCCACGGTACCCAGCAGCTCGACGTCGGCCTTCGTGAATTCGCGACGGTCGCGGGTGTGCACGTTGAGCACACCGACGAGATCGCCAGGTCGGGTGATCATCGGCACCGACGCCATCGACGTGAAATCTTCCCCGCGCAGCTCGGGAATGTAGACATAGCGCGGATCTGCGCGCTTGTTATCGGTGATCACCGCTGGTTCACAATGCGCGGCGACCCACCCTGACACCCCGTCACCGACGGGGAACTCGATCCGCCGGGCGAACTGATCAAAGGGGGGTGTGGCGCCGCGTAACTGCAGCCGTCCGCGCGGTTTGTCCAGCAGGTGCACAAAGCAGACATCGGTAGAGGTGGTCTCGGTGATCAGATCGGCCACCCGCTGGACGACCACGTCAAGGTCGAGGCCAGCCGAGAGGGTCTCGATCACCCGGTGCAGCAGCTGGGCATCAGAGGCATTCGCCAGACCCAACCGCGAGTTGATCACTGGAATACCCCTTCCCGCAGCGCCGCAGCGACAGCACCGGAGCGGTCCGGGACGTTCAGCTTGCGGTAGATCCCGCGGGCGTGGGTCTTGACGGTCTCTTCACTGACGGTGAGCCTGCCTGCGATGGCGCGGTTCGACAGCCCGGCCACCATGAGCGCGAGCACCTCGCTCTCGCGCTGGGTCAGTCCCAGATGGGCCCCCGGCCAGAACTCCCCACCCCGCAGATGCGCCACCGACATCGCGACCTTCGCTGCCAGGCTGGGATCGATCAGAACCTCACCGAGGTGGATCCGCTGCAGATGATCCACCAGCTCAGCACCGCGCACCCGCTTGAGCAGGAAACCGGCGGCGCCGAGGCGTAGCGCCTGATAAAGGTACTGTTCGTCGTCATAGACGGTCAGGAACACGACCTTGCATCGGGGTTGACGTTTGCGGATCTCCGCGCACAGGTCCATCCCGCTGGAGCCGCGTAACCGGACATCGAGCAACGTGATGTCGGGCTCATGTTCGACGATGATCTTCATCGCGAGCTCCGGTTCGGTGGCCTCACCGACGATCTCGACCTGGCCGGAGTAGGCAGCCAGCATCGCGCGAAGTCCATTGAGCACCATCTGGTGGTCATCCACGACGACGACACGTAGCGGGCCCTCAGTCCGCCTAGCCATGGAGGCAGCCTACGCACCGCGGCGGGTGAACATGTCCAGCAGGAACAGCAGTCAACTAGCCGGGCACCACTTCGGTGCGGTCCGGATCGGGGCGGTGACGCAGCGTCCACGCCGCGGCAGTCGGCAGGACGACTACGGTGATGATGGCGGCTGTGATCAGCGCCGACGCGGTCGACGGCCTGATCTGCCCGGCGGCACTTGCCACCTGAACCACCGCAACGACGAAGGTCAGCTTGGTGGACAGCAGCAGCCCCGATGCCAACATGTCGCGTCTGGTCAGCATCCGGCCGAACAGCAGCGTGGGCAGCGCGCGCGTCGCGATCATCGCAACCAGCAGCACCGGCACCAGGACAAGGTCTGCGGCGCTGCTCGCCAGCGCTGTGAGGTCGAACTGCACGCCTGCGGTCACGAAGAAGACCGGCACTAGCAGGCCGAACCCGATCACCTCGATCTTCATCCGGGTGAATCCGGTGCCCTGGGCGCGGTCGCTGATCGCGGACACGGTGACCCCGGCAACGAAGGAGCCCAGGATGGCCTCCAGCCCGACGACCTGGCTGAGTGCGGCGAATCCGACCATCGCTACCAGCGCGAGCCGGACGCCGAGCTGCGTGGCACCGCCAACCCGCCGAGCCAGCGTCCGGCGCAGCGCCGCAACGGCGCTGAGTCGCAGCAATGCCAGCGCCAGCACGAGCCCGACCGCGCAGAAGAAGCCCAAGCCGATCAGCGTTGTTCCCAATGAGGCGCCGTCGGCCGGCGCGATCACTGAGATGAGTGCGACCGAGGTGAAGTCGCCGAGCAACCCGCCGAGTAACGTCAGCTGACCCAACGGCGTGTCGAGCACGCCAGCGTCCTTGAGCACGACAACCACGATGCCCAGCGACGTGGTCAGCAGTGTGGCGACGATGATGCCGACGTTCACGATTAATCCCGCCGCGCGCAGTGCCAACGACAAGCCGATGGCGATCACCACCGAGAGCCCGAACGCCCACAGTCCAACGGTCAGCGCGGGGCCGCGCAGCATGTCGATCCGAACCTCGATCCCCGCGACGAACAGCAGATAGGCCAAGCCGAGTGAGGCGAGCAGCTCCGCGCCACCGTCAACTCGGACCCAGCCCAGACCTGAGCCACCGACCGCGATCCCGATCAGGATCATGCCTACCGCGTCCGGCACTGGCACTCGGAGCAGGTCCACGAGCAGTGGCGCCACGACCGAGATGAGAACAAGGCCAAACAGGTTCAGGTAGTCGATCAGCATGCTTGGCCCTCGCTAAATGTGCAGCATGTAGATGCAGAAGCGAAGGTTCAGATGCGTGAACTCCCGGTGGCGGACGAAGCCGGCTTTCTCGTAGAGCGCCCGCGCGGCCACCATCATCTCGGCGGTGTGCAGGCCCACCGCTGGTGCGTGATCCGCGCGAGCCATGGCCACGCAGTCCTCGGTGAGGGCGCGAGCGACGCCGCGGCCGCGCAGCGCCGGATCGACCGCGAGCACCCGGATGACTGCCCACTCCGATGGCACCCGCTGGTAGTCCTTCGGGCCGGGCGGGAGGTAGGTGACCGTGCCGGCCAACTGATCGCCGAGCTGTCCGATCCGCAGCCGGCCGGCAGCACCGGGCTCGACGACCTTAGCGATGTTGCCGGTCATCCGAACCCAGTTCGCCGGGGTCAGCCATGGTTCGAACTCCGCATACGCCGCACTGACTATCCGGTGCACGGCTGGCAGGTCCGCCGCAACGGCGGACCGGACCTCGATGACCTGCTGCGATGTTTGGTCAGTGGTCACGCGGGTACCTCCTCGTGCTGGCCGTTGTGCGAGCCTGGGGACGGGTACACTCAGTTAATTGTCCACTCCAAGGTTGGTAATGGTGCTTCCAAAACCAGAGGATTCCGCTGGCGAGGCCGTTGTCGTCGTTCACGACCCTGCGGATCCCGAGAGTGGCCGCGTTGTCGTTGTCGACCCTGCGGATCCCGAGAGTGGCCGCGAGCGGGTGATGCGCGCGGCGTATGACCTGTTCAGCCGGCAGGGCACCCGCACTGTCGGGGTGGACGCAGTGATCGGTGAAGCGGGCGTCGCCAAGATGACGCTGTACCGGAACTTTGCGTCGAAGGACGAGCTCATCCTTGCCTTCCTGGAGCGTCGCGAGGCTATCTGGACACATGGCTGGGTGCGGGCGGAATCGCAGCGGCGGGGCCACACCCCAGCTCAGCGCCTCCTGGCCATCTTCGAGATCTTCGGCGAGTGGTTCGCCCAGCCGGATTTCGAAGGTTGTTCCTTCATCACCACGCTGCTCGAGGTGACCGCCCGGGACAGTCCGGTCCGCAATGCAAGTGTCATGCACTTGGCTAACATCCGTGGTTACCTGTGTGAGCTCGCCACCGAGGCTGGAGTAGAGAACCCCGATGCGTTCGCCCGTCAGTGGCATATCTTGATGAAGGGGTCGATCGTCGCCGCGGCCGAAGGTGACATTCACGCGGCCGCGCGAGCCCGAGAACTCGGAATGCTTCTGCTCGACCATCACGGAATAGCTCCGTAGTCGCGGGAGGAGAATTCGGGCCACCAGGAGGCGAGGCGATGGAAGCACGGGAGCCCGAGACGGTGCTCGAGGAGCTTCGCGCCTGTCAGATGGTGCTCTGTGATGGTGCAATGGGCACGATGCTGCATGCGGCCGGGGTATCGCTGGACCGCTCGCTGCCCGAGCTCAACCTGTCGCGTCCGACCCTGGTTCGTGACCTGCACGCGGCGTATGTCAGTGCGGGCGCCCGGATCCTGCAGACCAACACCTTTGGCGCGAACCGGCTCCGGCTGGCCGGAGCCGGTCTGGAGGACAGCGTCTCGGAGATCAACATCGCTGGCGCTCGGCTGGCCCGTGAGGCAGCTCAGCAGGCCGGGCACCCGGTGTTGGTCGCTGGGTCGGTCGGACCGGCGGTCAGCGCCCCCGCGGTGCGCCGGGTACCGGCGAGCGTCCGGGCGCAGACGCTGCGCGAGCAGATCGCGGCGCTGTGTGACTGGGTGGACCTGCTTATTCTGGAGACCTTCGGCGATCTGGAGTCCCTGATTCAGGCGGTGGAGATCGCCACCTCGTGCAGCGACCTGCCGGTCGTGGCTCAGCTGACTTTCGGCGACGACGGCCGGACGCTACGGGGGGAGGATCCCGCGCAGGCCGCCGCGGTGCTCTCCAGCCTGCGGGTGACCGCGTTGGGTGCCAACTGCACGGTCGGCCCCGCGGTGCTGGTGGACGTGGTCGGTGAGCTGGCCCGCGCCACCGACCTGCCGGTGTCCGTGCAGCCTAATGCGGGCGTGCCCCACCGGCTCGGCAGGCAGATCCGCTACGCCCGTAACGCGGCGTATTTCGCCGAGGCCGCGCCACGGTTCGTGGCCGCGGGGGCCACCATGCTGGGTGGCTGCTGCGGGACGACGCCCGCCCACGTACGGGCGGTCGCGCACGCGGTCGCCGCATTGCCCCCCACCCAGCGCGCCGTTCACCGTCCACCGGTGACCGGCTCAACCACCGTGCGAGGCGTATCAGCGAAGCCTGAGGCGCCCAGCCCTGGCTGGCCGTGGGAGGGCGAGCTGGTGGTGGCCGTCGGATTGCAGGCTCCGCATGGCCCGCAGGTACCAGAGTTCATCGAGCGGGCGACCACGCTGCATGCGGCCGGCGCGGGGGTGCTGGCCATCATCGAACCAGCGCCGCCAGCGGCCCGGATCAGCCCGGTCGGCGCCGCCGTGGTGGTTAGCGAGCGGGTAGGCAGCGAGGTGCTGTTGCCGGTGGAGGCCGCCGACCGCAACCTCGCGGCCCTGCAAGCCGATCTGCTCGGCGCGCACGCGCTGGGCTTGCGGGTCGTGGTATGCCGGACCGGCAGCCCGCGAGTGGCCGGCGACTACCCCAGCGCGGGTGGCGGTTCGCCGTGGGACGTCGACTCCGTCGGGCTCGTCGCCATGCTCGACGCACTCAACGAGGGCATCGACTGGCGAGGCGTTGCCACCGCGGAGCGCACCCGGTTCGTGATCGGCGCCACGTTGCACGCCGCCGCCAGCGATCTCGGCCGCGAGCTGGACAAGGCGGAGGCCAAGCTCCGCGCTGGGGCGCATTTCCTGGTGACCGACGTGGTCTATGACGTCGAAGAGGCGACCCGCGTGCTTGATGCGCTGCGGTCGCGCGGGATAGCGCTGCCGGTGCTTGCGACGCTCGCGCCGTTCGAAGACATTCGGACCCTGCAACGGCTGTCCCACGAGGTTGCCGAAGTATCGATTCCGCTGTCTGCCCTGGCCGCCGCCCGGCGCAACCGGGATCACCCCGAACAGATTATGGAGTTCTCGGTGCGCGTGGTGGAGAAGCTGCGACACCTGATCGCCGGTGTCGTGGTGCACGTGCCCAGCGGGATGGACGAGCCGGCGGTACAGCTGGTGAGAGCTCTCGCGCAGCTGCGATCGGGCCCATGACCAGCCCAGAGACGCAGGAACCGACACCCGCCTGGGGCGGCAACACCGCGCTGAGCGGGCTGTCCCGGCAGAATTCGATCTACCGGCGGACCATGGCGGTCTGTGACGAGTTGGCGGACGCGGCGTTGGGAGGGGCCGACCCGGTGCGGCTCACCGAGGTGTTCGCCCGGCTGGTCGATAAGCGAATCGTGTTGCTCGACAATGCATTTCGGCTGCGGGCCCAGGCCGGCCGCTCCGGCTCTTCCCGGGGGCTGCGGTGGAACCGCACGGATCCCAGCGTCGACCGGTTGCTGCGGGCGCTGGAAGCTTCGCGGCGGCCACTGCGGATCCCGGCGATTCCCGGATCGCTGCTCGACGAGGCCTGCTTGGTGGCCCCCGTCGTGGTTCGCGAAACCAGCCTGGGTTACCTGCTCGTCCTCGACGAGGAACCCATGGCCGACGGCTACGAGCTGCAGCCCGACGACGCCGAGTTCCTCACTGTCACCTACGCGGCCACGCTTTTCGCGTTGACTCTGGCGCATGAGCAGACCAGTGCAGAGCTGGATCTGCGCTATCGCGCCAGCGTGGTCGACGCCCTGGTCTCGGGCCATTTTCTGGACGCCCAGGACGCCCAGCGCAAGGCCCGGTCGCTGGGACTGCGTGATGACGTGCCACTACGTGTCGCGATGCTGCGCCCGGCACCGTCGGACGTCGCGGCCGGGATGCAGCGGATCGCGGTGATGTTGCCGGCTGCGGCCGCGGCGGTGCGCGACGGCGCGCTGGTCGTGATCGTCCCGGGGGAGCTGAGCACCGAGGCCCTGGCAGGGCTGTGCGGGTTGGAGCGGGGGGCCACCTGCGGAGTGAGCGAGCAGGTGGGTTCCCCGGAACTCGCGCCCCGTGCGGTGCGCCAGGCCGAACGGACGATCGACCTGGCGCTGCGGCTGGGTCGGGCCGGCCAGCCGGTCCGCTACGAGGAGCTGGGTATCTACCGGTTGCTGTGCACGATCGGCGACATGCAGCAGTTGATGGGGTTCGCCCGCGACGTGCTCGGACCTTTGCTCGACTATGACACGGAGCACCGCACCAACCTGGTGCACACCCTGTCGGTGTACCTGCATCACCACGGCAGCCACAAGCGGTCCGCCCGGACGCTGCACCTGCACGCCAATACCGTCGCCTACCGCGCTGCGCGTATCGAAACGATCACCGGGCTTGACCTCGGCGATCCCGACGACCGGCTGGTTGCGCAGGTGGCTGTCAAGATAATCGAGTCACAAAGTTCAGCATAGACCAGCAGCGCGTAGCGATTGTCGCGTCGTGAACTCGACGCCATCGACGTTGCAGTTGCCGGAGATGTCGGTGGTGTCGAGTTCACGACGCACCAGTCGGGCGCCGAAGAAAGGACGCAACCAAGTACGCGACGCCAAATGGATCACCAGCGTAAAGGATGCTGGTTTCGTACTCCTGGCCGCGGGTAGCTGCGGCCAGGACCTGCCAAGTAGACCTGCCTTGAGCGAGTAACTCGTGTGCGAGTTTCTGATCCACGCCCAGTAGCGCCTCAAGATTAGCGGAGCGAATGGTGCGCTCAACTTCCAAGTCAAAGGAGATGGCGCGTTCGTCGAAATATCCAGGAGCCTTGGCGCCCCGGCGGCAACTTCCATCTGCCATGGCAAGAAAGCTGATGCGGTCACTGGAGCCGCGTATCTCGGCTCCGATGTCAATGCATTTCGCTACGGGCTCGTGTTCACCAACCGCTTGCAATACAAGCGGTCCCAGATAGTCGGTATCATGGATCAGCATCGCGCCCAGTCCGAGGGACAGTGGGAGCGCAGGCGTGTCTTTCGGCCTTACTCGGCCCTGGAAGGCGGATGCAGTCCATTTCGATGTGGCGGGCCACGTCGCGGTGTGGCTTGCTGGTCCGGCTACTACGACTAAGTCCGGCCTGCCGCGAAGCATCTCCGACACTGCTGCTGCGCATGACTCACGCAACGTAGGCGCCACGGGATCGACGCCGGTGAGCTCGCGGGCGAGTAACGGAGCGCAGGGGCACAACGCCGCACTGATGATCACTGAGGCCGCTCTTGTCACTCGAATGGCGGCGATCCGAGGAATTCAGGCAAGACCGCGAACGACCCGGGCGGGAGGGCTTTCACCACGGATAGCGGACACCATGTCTAGGACCATCCTCGTCTCCGGTATCTGATGGACCCTGAAAACGCGGGCTCCCAGCCATGCACACACGGCTGTCGCCGCCAGGGTACCGGTCAGCCGCTCTTCTAGGGGTACGTTAAGTGTCTCCCCGATAAAATCCTTGTTGGACAACGATACCAAGACTGGCCATCCCGTGGATTCCATTTCGCCCAACCGCCTGGTGACCTCAAGGGAATGCCAGGTATTCTTGCCGAAGTCATGTGCTGGGTCGATCAGAATACGCGAAGGGTCGACACCGACGCTTATCGCGCGGCGGACTAATGCAAGCGTACGGTCCAAGACGTCGCCCATCACGTCGTCGTAAGCCACCCGGTGCGGGCGGGTTCTCGGCGGCAGACCGCCAGCGTGCGCACAAACGAGCCCCGCGTCGTATCGTGCCGCCACCTGAGCGAGCCGCTCGTCCCAGCCTCCCCAGGAATCGTTGAGCAGGTCGGCGCCTGCGGCGCAGACCTCATTCCCGACCTCGTGCCGCCAGGTGTCTACGCTGATTATCAGGTCCGGATACGCCGCGCGGACAGCTGCAACGAATGGCACTGTTCTACGGATTTCCTCGGCTACGTCAACCTCAACGCCGGGCGCGGCTTTTACTCCTCCTATGTCGACGACATCGGCTCCCGCGCTGACAACGGCGTGTACGCGCTCCATCGCGACCGCCGCCTCCCACGTCGCGCCTCGGTCGAAGAACGAGTCAGGAGTCCGATTAACGATCGCCATGATCTGCCGCGTCTTGGCTTCAAAAAAGTGCTTTCCGAGTCGAAGCACTGACTGCGGCTTCGACTCGTCCTCGCCGAAGCCCGTGACGGCGCTGCTCACCAGACCTTGCGTGCTCAGCGGCGCGGGTGCCGGAATGAGCCGATCACCAGCATCACCCCGACGACCAGCGCTACCGCCGCGAGCACCCAGCGGGCGTCCACCACGGGTAGCCAGCTGACACCGCCGAGCAGCGCGGTGCCGGCGACGCCCACCGCGCCCAACCCGACGGCCAGAGTAAGCAGGTCCGGCCCGCGCCGTGGGGTCACGGCACCCACCTCGCTGGTGTGGTGAGGGGCTGGTTGCGCCATCGTCGGGTCCGTTCCACTCATGATCCACGCTCCACCTGGACGTTGCCCATACCGGCGTGTACGTCCAGCACCAGTCGGCCGCCGCCGGGGCCGTCGGGTCCATTGTCGGTCATGTCCACCTGGGCCGGAAAGCTACCGTTGTCGGTCACACCGAGGCAGTCCACGTTGCCAACCTGCGCCCGGCAGCTCACCTGTGCATCGACGTTCGGCGGCAGGATGACATCGATCTGACCCATTCCCACCGCGACGCTGGTGGTCACAGGCTGTCCCTGCACCAGCTGAAGCCCGGTGAGGTCCAGGCGGCCGTTGCCCATGGTGACCTCATAGCGTGGCTGCACTTGGGCGGCCGTGGCAGGGTTCCAACGGCCCTCTCCGAGCTTGAAGCCAGACACTGGGGCGGCTTGCAGTACCCAGGTGAGCAACGCCAGCGGGATGGCGACCAGGATCAGCCCCCGCCCGTCCCGCAGCAGCGAGCCCACTATCAAGCCGAGCCCGACCACACCCAGCAACAGGGCGGCGATCTGGGCGGCGGACAGTGCGGGCCAGAATGCCGACGCGATCCCACCGGTCAGCAACGCGAGTCCGAGAGTGATCGGAGTGACCTTGGACCGGGAGCCGGGTGCCGGCCAGGGTTGCGGTGGCGGCGCCGGTGCGGGTTCCGGCAGATCCCAGGCGAATGGTGCCGCCCCCAGTGGGTCCCACGCTGGGGGAGCTGGCCGGTCGGTCGTCACAGTCGTGCCCGGTTCGGCCTGCGGGTCCGGCCCATGCTCGGCGGTGCTCGCTGTCCCGGTGGCTCCCGCTGCAGCAACCGTGCCGGACGTAGTCGGGATCGGGGCCTCTCCCAGCCCAGCCCGCGACTGGTGCAGCAAGAACATCACTCCCACCGCCACGGCGAGTGCGAGCACGCCGGATGCAGGCCCGCCGAACACGGCCCCACTAACCGGAAAAAGCAGCAGAATGAGCACCAACGTGAGCACCGGCGACATCGAGCTGCGGCCGCGTCCGAGCAGGCTCTCCGCGCCGGAAGCCCGGTCTCCTTCAGCTGGCAGTAGTAACCAGCCGAGCAGGTAAAGCAGTAACCCCATTCCGCTGAACATGGTGGCCACGATGAACGCCACCCGAACCAGTACCGGGTCGACGGCATACCGGCGCCCGATCGCCGCCGCGACTCCGCCGATCTTGCGGTCGTCACTTCGGCGGCGTGGCCTGGTAGCCCAGAAATCCTGCGCGGTGTGTTGCATGTTGATCTGGCTCACGCCGTTGAGCGTGGCCCGCGGGGACGGCAAGCACCATCGGGGGTCACCCTGATCCGTCCCCGGGTTGGGGGATATCGGGGTCGACCCTGATACCCACAATCCGCCGGACGTGTGACGATGATGAGCATGAGCACATCGGCGGAGCAGGAGGCCGACATTTCCCCGGCCCCGCAGCCGGTGCGTGGGCAGCCTGCGGCGCCGGATCAAGCGCTGGACGGTACGGGGTCACCGTTGCGTCGGCATCGATCCGGCCGAGTCATCGCCGGGGTGTCCAGTGGGCTCGCCGAGCACCTCGGTGTGCCGGTGCTGTCGGTGCGAGTGATCTTCGTGGTGCTGGCCGGCCTCGGCGGGGCCGGGTTGGTGGGTTACGCGCTGCTGTGGGCTTTCGTGCCGGCGACCGAAACCGGCGCCGGCCGGCCGAGTACTGCGCGAGAGCGGCAGCAGGCAGTCGGTTTGGTCGTGCTCGGCGCAGGTCTGGCGCTGGCCGGTGCCGCCCTGGGCACTGCATGGGGTGGCTGGCTGACCGGTCCACTGGGGATCGCCCTGGTCGGTGCGGGTGTCGTGTGGCGGGAGGCCGACGCCAGCCAACGGACCCGCTGGCGCAGTGGCGCGGGGGTGTTGTTCGGGGGCGGGAGGATGGCCCTGCTCCGGGTGCTGGCCGGGACCGCGCTGGTGACCGGAGGGATCCTGGCTTTCCTCATCAATCAGGATAACCTGGGTCAGCTGCGGTTCGCCCTGCTCGCTGCGGCCGCGACCCTGGTGGGTGTGGCTGTGCTCACCGTGCCATGGTGGTTGCGGCTGATGCGCGCGTTAGGCGAGGAACGCCGGGCCCGAATCCGCACCGAGGAACGGGCTGAGATCGCCGCACACCTGCACGACTCGGTGCTACAGACCCTGGCCTTGATTCAGCAGCAGTCCGATTCAGCCCGGGAGGTCCGCCGGCTGGCTCGGGGTCAGGAGCGGGAGCTTCGTTCCTGGCTCTACGGTCCGCGCGGCTACGGACTTCCGGTGTCCAACGGCGCCGATGGTGACACCGCGGCGATCGCGTTCGCGGCGACGCTGAACGCTGCTGCTGGCGAGGTGGAGGACACTTACGCCGTGAGCGTCCAGGTCGTCATTGTGGGCGATTGTGTCTTCGAGGAGCCGCTGGCAGCTCTGGTGCAAGCCAGCCGGGAGGCGATGGTCAACGCAGCCAAGCACGCTGGGGTCGCCGAGGTGAGCGTGTATGCCGAAGTCGAGCCCGGGCAGGTGCATGTCTTCATTCGGGACCGGGGCAGCGGTTTCGACCCTGCCGCTGTCGCCGACGATCGGCACGGCCTGGCCGACTCGATCCGCGGCAGGATGGAGCGACACGGGGGCACGGTGACCCTGCGCACTGCACCCGGGGAGGGCACCGAAGTCCAACTGGCCATCGCGCGCCGCACGGGTGGAGAGGAAACATGACCACCATTGGGGTCTTCCTGGTGGACGACCACGCTTTGTTCCGCACCGGGGTGAAGGCTGAGCTGGACAGGGCTGGTTCGGCGGAACCGGGCCTACCACCGGTCGTGGTGGTCGGCGAAGGCGGATCAGTGGAGGAAGCGGTCACGGGCATTGCGCATCTGCGTCCCGATGTCGTGCTCCTTGATGTGCATATGCCCGACGGCGGCGGCGCCGAGGTGCTGCGCCGCGTCCGGCCCGCGCAGCCCGATGTGGTGTTCCTCGCGTTGTCGGTGTCCGATGCGGCCGAGGACGTGATAGCGGTGATCCGGGCCGGGGCACGCGGGTACGTAACCAAGACGATCTCCGGTCGGGAACTGGTGGACGCGGTGCGCAGGGTGCACACCGGCGACCCGGTGTTCTCCCCACGGCTGGCCGGCTTCGTACTCGACGCCTTCACTCACCGACCTGGGGCTGCACCGGTCGGTGACCCTGAGTTGGATCTGCTCACCCCTCGAGAGCGTGACGTGCTGCGCCTGTTGGCCCGCGGCTACGCCTACAAGGAGATCGCCGCGGAGCTGTTCATCTCGATCAAAACGGTAGAGACCCACGTGTCGTCGGTACTGCGTAAGACCCAGCTGTCCAACCGATACGAGCTGTCCCGATGGGCTTCTGACCGCCGTCTGGTGTAGCCACGCAACTCTCGAAACGCCTCAGCCACCCGTGAGGGTAAAGGTGCCGAGCCTGGAAGCGGACTCGATCAGTACGCGGCCGTCGGGTGCAGTGCCCATAGTGAGCCGGTAGCGCTCGAAGGTCGGCCTTCGGTTCTCCGGTTCGAACTGCAGGTTCACCAGCACGGTGTTGCCCGTCACGGTGACTGGTCCGCGGATGCTTACCTGATTGATCTGGCCCCAGAACTTGTTGTAGCCCGCGAGGCCGCCGTCCTTGGCGCGCTCGGCGGAGCCGAGGTACTGCCATGCCGCGCCGGTATCTTCGGGCAGTAACTCGTAATAGGTACGCACCGTCTGTTCCGGCTGCGCGGCTTGGGGCGGTGCAAGCTGTGCGGATCCAGGGGGTGCCGGCACCGGCGGTAGGGCATTCGAGTCGGCTTCCGGTGGCACTGCGGACGTGGCTACTGCTGGTTGGTTGCGTCCCCCGCCTACCCAGGTGACGCCCAGCACCACGGCAAGCACCACAAGACAACCGGTGAGCGCGAGCAACACCGCAGGTCGCCGCCTCGCGGTGGGACTCTGCGCCGGTACGTCGCGTCCGGCAACCTCCGGTGGCCAGCCGGCAGGCAGATTCAACGCGGTAGGCGCCGGGGTGGGGGTGGCCGTTCGCGGCCGCCGCGGTGGCATCGACCCGGGTTTGATCGGTGCAGCTGTGATCGGCCCAGCGGCGGCCACGCCTTCTACTGCACGGAGTGCGGCAGCTGCATCGGACATCGAGGGACGCCGGAGTGGATCGTCGGCCAGCAGCTGCATCAGGACTGCGGACAGCGGCCCCGCCTGCTGCGGCGGCCGGACCCGGCCTTCGGCGACGGTCCGCAGCAGCGCCAAGGTGTTCTCGTCCAGTCCGAAAGGTGGTTCTCCTTCCACCGCGGCATACAGGGTCGAGCCCAGTGAGAACACGTCACCAGCGGGACCGGGCAGTTCGCCACGGGCCACCTCCGGGGCGAAGTAGGCCGGCGTGCCCGCAAGTACGCCGGTGCGGGTCACGGTGGCGTCCCAGCTCGCCCGAGATATCCCGAAGTCGGTGATCTTGACGGTGCCGTCGCGGCCGAGCAGGATGTTGCCCGGCTTGACATCCCGGTGCACGATCCCGGCTTCGTGGGCTGCGGCGAGCGCGGCGGCCACCTGCCGGCCGACCCTGGCCGCCTCATGCGGCGATAACGTGCCCTGCTCGGCGAGAACCGTGGCCAGGCTGCGCGACGGCAGGTACTCCATGACCAGCCACGGCACCACGCGGTCACCGGCACCGGTGCTGCCACTGTCGAGGGCCACGTCGTAGACGCAGATCGCATGCGGGTGCTGTAGCCGAGCAGCGATGCGGCCCTCGCGCATCGCCCTGGCTCTGGCCGTTTCAGCCTCCACCTCGGCCAACCCAGGCTGCATCAGCAGCTCCTTGAGGGCCACCGTGCGGTCCAGTCGCACATCGTGCGCACGCCAGACCACACCCATCGCGCCAGCGCCGATCGGCTGGTCGAGGCGGTAGCGATCGGCGACGAGCCGCGCACCGGTGTTCACCTGCTGTGCTCCTCGCTCACATGCTTCAGGGTAGGGGCCTTGACGGCCCGAAGCGGATGGGCGTCGGTGTCCGGTACTTTCAATGGGCCGGGCGGTTGCGGGCTATCAGCCGCCACTGTGAAAGCGCGCCCGGGTGCCCTGCAGGGCTTGGTAACCCACCACGCCGCTACCGGCCCCGGCCACGATGGCCAGGACGTCGGCAAACGAGCCGCCGGTGGTGAGCAACAGCGCGAACAGAGCCACACCGAGGGTCACCACAGCCACCGGAACACGGCTGCGGACGTACTGGTTGATCGGATCGCCGCCGGCCCGCCGGTTCGCCGCCGAACCCAGCATCGCGAGGTATCCGCCGTGCCCCAGCGCGGCCAGCAATCCGGCGAGTGCGGCGAGGACGGCAATGAGATGAATGAGCACCATGGAACCAGTGTGCCCCCTCTGGCTCCGGTTGGCGGTGGACGGCAGCCGTACAAACGGGGGGCGGGCGAGGCTGATCAGCGACCGAGTCGACCGCGTCCAAGGCGCAGCAGCAGCATCGCCAGCTCGTGGCCCTCGGCGCCCAGCTCGCGGTACCGGTCCAGGACGGCCATCTCGCGGCCGTGCACGACCCGCGGGCCGCCGGCGGCTCGCCGGGCGACGCCGATGGCCTGGGACACCGCGGTGCGGCGCTGCACCAACCGCAGGATCTCGGCGTCGAGGTAGTCGATTTCGGTGCGCAGCGCGGCGAGGTCGGTCATGGAGCCCTCCTGGGCTTCCGGCGTTGCCTCGCTGGTCGTGTGAGTGGGCATCTCGGTGGTCTCCTAGATTCTGTCCTGGAGTCCGTGTTCCCTGGGTTCCCTGGCAGCACAACGCCCCGGGTCCGTGGACTCCGGGGCGTCGTGATGGTTGAGGTAGTGAGTCACCCCATCACGGGCACCGGGATCCGGTACCCGTAAAAAAAGCGGTGACGACTCAGCACGGCACTGAGTCTGCCACGTTGCCTGGTGTGCCGTCCACCTTCCTCCCAGCGGCCGCATCCTCCTCGCTCATCCGGCGCACAGCCGCAGCCAGCACGGTGAAGCCCAGCACGGCCACCGCCACCGATACCACCAGCAGCGCCACCAGCCGGCCGGTGGAGTCGTAGATCGCTTGACCGGTCCCGCCGGCCAGCACACCGAGGATGACGTAGAAGGTGGAGTACACCAGCGCACCGGTCGCGGTGAGCCGGATGAAGCGCTTCGGCGGCACCCTGAGGGTGCCGGCCAGCAGCGGGATCAGGTAGTTGAGCAGCGGCATGAACTGGACCAGCGCCAGGGTGCGACCTGCCGGGCCACGCAACAGCCGCTCCGCCTGTTTCCACCGCTCGGGCCTGACCCGCCGGCCCAGCCAGCTGTGCCGGATGGCGGGACCGTTCCGGCGCCCCACCGCATAGCTGACGCTGTAACCCAGCACGGTTCCGATCACCGCGCCCACCACCACGATCGGCGCGCCGTCGAGCCCCACCGCGGCCGCCGGGACCAGCAACAGCAGATCACCCGGCAGCATCGCACCGATCAGGGCCAGGCCGTCCACGAACATCACCAACACCACCACGGCCAGCAGCAGGACAGGAGAAGCCTTGGCCATGTGCTCAAGCCAGCTGACGGGATCCACGGCACCTCCTGCGGTCTGGCTCTGCCGGGGTGGCCTCGTGAAGCACTCTGCCTCCTCGGAGGAGTATCCGCCACATCGGTCATATCGGTGGACTTCGCCGTCCGCAGACTCTCAGCGATACACAGCAATACCCGGACGGTCGGTGCTTGCCGGTACCGTGGTCGCCACGATGAGTGCATCCGTTGTCAGCTCTCCTGGTCCCGCTACCGGCCCCCCTACCGGCGCAGCCGCCCCACAGGATCTGCTCGCCGGACTCAACCCGCAGCAACGCGCGGCGGTGCAGCATGTCGGTTCCCCGCTGCTGATCGTGGCGGGAGCCGGGTCCGGCAAGACCCGAGTGCTCGCCCACCGCATCGCTTACCTGCTCGACCAGCGCGGTGTAGCGCCCGGGCAGGTCCTGGCCATCACCTTCACGAACAAGGCCGCTGCCGAGATGAGGGAGCGGGTCACCGCGTTGATCGGCAGGCGTGCGGCGGTGATGTGGGTGTCGACGTTTCACTCGATGTGTGTGCGGATCCTGCGCCGGGAGGTCACAAATCTGCCCGGGCTGACGTCGAACTTCTCCATCTACGACGCCGACGACACCCGCCGCCTGATCGCGATGGTTGCCCGGGATCTGGACCTCGACCCGAAGCGCTACCCAGCCCGCACCCTGGCGGCGAAGATCTCGAACCTGAAGAACGACCTGGTGGATTCCGATAGTGCCGCTGTCACCGCGTCCGATGACCTCGATCGTCGGGTGGCAGAGGTGTTCGCTGCTTACCAGCGCCGATTGGCTACGTCGAACGCGCTCGACTTCGACGATCTGATCATGCGTACCGTCGAGCTGTTGCAGACCTTTCCCGACGTTGCCGAGCACTACCGGCGCCGGTTTCGCCATGTCCTGGTCGATGAGTATCAGGACACCAACCATGCGCAGTACGTGCTGATCCGTGAACTGGTCGCCCCTGTCGAGCGGGAGAGCCCCGCCGAGCTGTGCGTGGTGGGTGACGCCGACCAGTCCATCTACGCCTTCCGCGGCGCCACCATCCGCAACATCGAGGAGTTCGAGCGGGACTTTCCGGACGCCCGGACGATCCTGCTGGAGCAGAACTACCGGTCCACCCAGACGATCCTGTCCGCAGCGAACGCGGTGATCGCCCGCAACCTCGACCGCCGGGACAAGCGGCTGTGGTCGGCCGCCGGGGACGGCGAACCAATCGTTGGCTACGTCGCCGACAACGAGCACGACGAGGCCGCGTTCGTCGCCTCGGAGATCGACCGGTTGGTAGACGGCGGCGAAGCACGGTTCGGTGACGTGGCGGTCTTCTACCGGACCAACAACTCCTCCCGGGTATTCGAGGAGATCTTCATCCGACTCGGACTGCCCTACAAGGTGGTCGGCGGGGTGCGCTTCTACGAGCGCCGCGAGGTCCGTGACGCGCTGGCCTACCTGCGGGTACTGGACAATCCCGAGGACACGGTGTCGCTGCGCCGGATCCTTAACACGCCGCGCCGGGGGATTGGGGACCGCGCCGAGGCGGTGCTGGCCACCTACGCCGAGCGAGAACGCATCTCCTTCGCCGCGGCGCTGCGAGCTGCCGCGGCGGGCCAGGAGATTCCCCTGCTCAATCCCAGATCCCGCAACGCGATCACTGCGTTCGTGGTGATGATGGATGAGCTGCGGGAGAAGGTGGCGGCGAGCGGGGAGGTCGCGCAGATCCTCGAGGCTGTGCTGGAACGCACCCGGTACCGGGCCGAGTTGGACGAGTCGGACGATCCGCAAGATGCCTCCCGGCTGGACAACCTCACCGAGCTGGTGACCGTGGCCCGCGAGTTTGCTAGTGAGGCTGGGGCGGTGGTTCCTGCCGAGGAAGGTGGTGCCGAGGTTGGGTCGCTGGCGGCATTCCTGGAGCGGGTCGCGCTGGTCGCCGATGCTGATCAGATTCCGGACGACGATGGGTCATCCGGTGGTGTGGTGACCTTGATGACCTTGCACACCGCCAAGGGCCTTGAGTTTCCGGTGGTGTTCGTCACCGGCTGGGAGGACGGTCTCTTCCCGCATCTGCGTGCGCTGGGCGATCCCACCGAGCTTGCTGAGGAGCGCAGGCTGGCCTACGTCGGGCTGACCAGGGCCCGCCACCGGTTGTACCTCTCCCGGGCAGTTACCCGGTCTGCCTGGGGGCAGCCGATGAACAACCCGGCGTCACGCTTTCTGGCCGACGTGCCCGAGTCGCTGGTGCGCTGGCGGCGCGAGGAGCCTGAGCGTGCCGGCCCGGTCGGGCGCACGGTCTTCGGCCGTCGCGGGTTCAGTGGGAACGGTGCCGATGTCACCGGTGGTGATTCCGCGCAGGCCGGGGTGGCGGCCCGCGGCCTGCGCTCGACTCCGTTCCAGGGCTGGCAGAACACTCCGGCGCTGTCGCTGGACGTCGGGGACCGGGTCACACACGACAAGTACGGCCTGGGCACCGTGGTGGCCACCGACGGCAGCGGCCCGCGGGCCACCGCAACCATCGACTTCGGTTCCGCGGGGAAGGTCCGGCTGATGCTGATCGGCGGGGTCCCCCTCGTGAAGCTGTAGCGCCCGCAGTGTGGTGCCCTTCAGGTACCGCCAACCTCCCTCTGAGAGGTCTTCAACTACCGCCAACCCTTACGAGTCGATCGAGGTCACAGATCGAGTGCCGTGGGGAAACGGTTCGCCAGGCCCGCAAATAGATCGTCTTCAGGGATGAACGTTCCCGTGGTGTCACGGGTACGGATATAGGCCGTGCTGTGCGGGTCGTAGGTAACGACCACCTGCGGGCGATAACGTTCAATGAGTTGCATGACTCGGTTGGCGGCGGACCGGACTGGCACACTGCAGAAAGTGCCCTCACGGTGCTGGGAGTCCCACCCCGCCATGCCTGAGTCGTGGTAACCGGCAGCTCAAGGTGTGAGACTCCCAGGTGCGCAGGCGTGACGAAGCTCATCCTGCCGAATGGCCGCCACCTCACAAGGGTTATGTCCGTCTTCGTCCGGCTTTACGCCACCAGCTCCGTCGCCGAGTTCCCCATCCGTGCACGTGACGACGACTGTCCGCACCCCCTGCCGGGCGTGGTGCTTGAGGACGCCACCGGTAGAGGTCGATTCGTCGTCGGGGTGAGCGTGCACGGCCATCAGCGTCAATTGGGTCGCCGCTCCGGTGGTCGTCAGTGGAGTATCACATCCCCGTATCGCCGACCGCTTGTCCGGCAGATCGCCGGTTTGACCAGCGCTATCGTTCCTCAATCGCGCGGGATGCTGTCCGGTGGTGGCTGATCTACGCCAATCCGTCCTGCGTTGGAAGAGCAAGGTTGCGGTTCGAGCGGAACAGATTGCTCGGGTCGTAAGTCTTCTTGATCTCGCCGAGGCGGTCATAGTTGAGGCCGTACGTGGCTTCGACGCGCGAGGTTCCGGATGGGTCACTGATATGGCAGTCCAGGTTCACGATCGGAGTTCACCCGGTCGTTGAGCCACAACAGCAGTGGATCTTTGATCAGTGCGGCCAGGCGCTCGTATCCACGAATCGACGGGTGGTAGGCGTCCCCGGCCGTAAGCTCTTGGCTCCAGATCTCGTCGCAGGACAGCGCAGCCGCGACGTCGACGATAAGGGACTTCCACGCCGCGCATACCGCGTCCATGCCAACCGCAAGATCACCGATGTGCCGCGTCGTCTCGATGCCGGCGACCGGCGGTGGACCGACCACGAAGGTCGCCCATTGCGCACCTTGCGCGTCGTCGAGCATCTTGCCCAGCACAGCCAGCGTCTGGGATCGGGGAACACGACGCTGCCCGGACCGCAGATCGACGTCATGAGGCCGAAGGTGGACACGACCTTGAAGACGTCACCGTCCTTGAGTCGCGGGCGTACCTCGTCGAGCCACCGGCGGTAGGAAGACCACCACGGTCGCCGCTGAGCAGACAGTAGCGCTCGGTGATTGTCAGGGCCGTCGGCTAGCGTCTCGAACAGACGTTCGACTACAATCCTAGGGGTGCGGAATGGACGAGGGATTGCGCAGAGTGCTGCGGCAGCGCGTGGAGGCGTACCTGCGCGAGGCCGAGCGGCTGCTCCGTGGGGCCGAGCCAGGAGCGGCATGGCCAGCGGTGCGGGCTCGACTGCTGCCCCTCGCCACGGCCTGGCGCACCTTACTGGCAGTGCATGCACCCGATCGCCGCGGACGCTGCCGGCACTGCGACCGGGCCTTCCGCCCGTTGCGCAGCCGACGCCCGCTGTGCTCGGTATGGCGTACCGCGCACGCCCACCTGGGTGGCGGGTGGCCGTTGGATGCCGCCCAGTGATCCGGCGAGCACCACCGTCAGAAGTCGACGCCGTTGTTGCGCAGCCACACGAGCGGATTGATCTTCCGGCCAGCCGCGTTCCACACCTCGAAGTGCAGGTGTGGTCCGGTCGAGTTGCCCCGGTTTCCCACTTCGGCGATCTTCTGGCCCGCTCGGACCTTCTGGCCCTCCTTGACCAGCGAGCGGTTGATATGCCCATAGATGGTAGTCGTGCCGTCGGTGTGCCGCAGGCGTACCCAGAGGCCGAATCCGCTGGCCGGACCGGATTCCGCGACCACGCCGTCGGCGGCGGCCAGGATCGGTGTCCCGATGGAGTTGGCGACGTCGATGCCCCAGTGGAAAACGCCCCACCTGGCGCCGTATCCCGAGGTGAGGGTTCCCTTCGCTGGCGCGCTGAACTGGATCTGGTTGGCCTCGGCCTCACGGGCGACGCGCTGGTCGACGAGGCGCTGCCCCTTGGCCATCGCCTCCACCGCAGCGGGTTCCGTGGGCCGAGTTAACGGCAAGTATTCCGGTGGCGGGGCGGGTCCGCCGATGCCTGTCACCGACCAGGCGTTCTGCGCGGAGGCCAGCAAAGTGGCGTCGTCGGAGATCACCGCGGTCGGATTGTCGATTGTTTGGCCCGCGGCCACAAAGGCGCCAGCGGCGACGGCTGCTACGACCACCCGGCCGCGCACGGCAGGGGACGGTGCTGTGAAGCGGTGCGCCGCCCGGGTAACCGAGGGGCCGGGGCGTAGCGCCACCTCTTGAACCGGGGATGGTCGTTGGCCGCCTGGGGAGCGGTGTCGAGCCAAGACCTGCCTTCCGTTCGGAAGTTTGTACTGGCATCGGGCGGGGAACCCCGGGGCAGAAGCGGGTCCCGTGCGCAGCCAGCCGTAATCGGACCGTGACCGTGGAGCGGGGGGAAGGTAACGAAGGGCGACGTCGCCGGGCAAGCCGCCGTTCCGCAATACGTTCGGCTGTATCGGCCAGCGTTGGTTCTTGCGCGCTGTACGGTCGATTCAGCCGGTTTACGCGGCGGATGTGGGGGTCGAACCGATCCCGTTGGTGCCGCCACGTCGACCGTCCGGTCGGCCACCGGCTGCACTGCGGATTGGCTGGCCGACGGTTTCTTATCAGCTGGGCCAGGGTCCGCATCACCAGGTGTACCGCACGTGGGCCGGTCGGGAGTGCCAGGTGCCCACGTCGCTGAGCAGGTGATTAGTCACCAGCAGGCCTGAATGGCCCCGCGTGGCGTTGTGCTCCGGCGCGGTAGCTGACGGCGCTGGGTAAGGCCGGCCGGAGCTACCCTCGGGTACATGAGTGGACGTATCCGGGTGGTCGTCGCCAAACCGGGCCTTGATGGGCACGACCGGGGTGCCAAGGTCGTCGCTCGTGCCCTGCGCGATGCCGGCATGGAGGTCATCTACACCGGACTGCACCAGACCCCGGAACAGATCGTGGAGACGGCGCTGCAAGAGGATGCCGACGCGGTAGGGCTCTCGGTACTCTCCGGCGCCCACATGACGCTGTTCGCTCGGGTCATCGAGTTGCTACGCAACAAGGGTGCGGCCGACGTGCTGGTCTTCGGTGGGGGGATCATTCCCGATGAAGACATCCCGAAGCTCACCGAACTTGGGGTGGCCAAGGTCTTCACCCCGGGTGCCACCACGCACGAGATCATCCACTGGGTGCGGGCGGCCTTGGCCGCGCCGGTGGAGTGATCTTCTCACTGATGCCAGCGGGCCGCTACCATCCGCGGCTGGATAGGGTCGGGCGGTCCGTCAGCCGGCCGAGTCACATCCTGGAGATCCGCGTGGACCTGTACGAGTACCAGGCGAAGGATCTGTTCCAAGCCCACGGGGTCCCGGTGCTCCCCGGCCGTGTCGCCACCACCAGCGCGCAGGCCCGAGCCGCCGCTGCGGAGCTTGGCGGCACCGTTGTCGTCAAGGCTCAGGTCAAGACGGGCGGTCGTGGCAAGGCCGGTGGCGTGAAGCTGGCCAGGACACCGGACCAGGCGCAGGAGCATGCGGCCGCGATCCTGGGCATGGACATCAAGGGTCACACCGTGCACCGCGTGCTGGTCACGCCCGCGTCGGACATCGTCGAGGAGTACTACCTCTCTTTCCTGCTCGACCGCGCCAACCGCACCTTCCTCGCAATGGCCAGCGTCGAAGGTGGGATGGACATCGAGGAAGTAGCGGCGACGAAGCCGGAAGCGCTGGCCAAGGTGCCGGTGAACGCAACTTCCGGGGTGGACGCCGCGAAGGCCGCCGAGATCGTGCAGGCTGCCAGCTTCCCGGCGGAGGTGGCCGAGGCGGTGGCCGACACCGTGGTGAGGCTGTGGAATGCCTTCGTTGCCGAGGACGCGACTCTGGTGGAGGTGAACCCATTGGTTCGCGACCGGCAGGGGGCGATCATGGCGTTGGATGGAAAGGTGACCCTCGACGACAACGCCGGGTTTCGTCACCCCGGCCACGCCGAATTGGCCGACTCAAGCACACAGGATCCGCTTGAGGCCCAGGCCAGGGCCCGCAACCTCAACTACGTCAAGCTCGACGGTCAGGTCGGCATTATCGGCAATGGTGCGGGACTCGTGATGTCCACTCTGGACGTGGTCGCCTACGCGGGCCAGGCGCACAGGGGGATGAGGCCGGCGAACTTCCTCGATATCGGCGGCGGCGCGAACGCTCAGGTCATGGCCGACGGGCTGGACATCGTCCTCGGTGACCCCGACGTGCGGTCCGCATTCGTCAACGTCTTCGGCGGGATCACCGCCTGCGACCAGGTGGCCACCGGCATCGTGCAGGCACTGAACATTCTTGGTGCTGCGGCGACCAAGCCGCTGGTGGTCCGGTTGGATGGCAACAATGTTGAGCAAGGCCGCCGGATTCTCGCGCAAGCGGCCCACCCGCTCGTCACCATGGTCGACACGATGGACGCCGCGGCAGACAAGGCCGCCGAACTCGCCGCATCGACTTTTGCCCAGGGAGTCTGACCGGTGGCAATCTTCCTGACTAAGGACTCGAAGATCATCGTCCAGGGGATGACTGGTTCGGAGGGTCGCAAGCACACCCAGCGGATGCTCGACGCGGGCAGCCAGGTTGTCGGCGGGGTCACGCCAGGCAAGGCCGGCCAGGCCGTCGACTTCCAGAGTGCGGCACTACCGGTGTTCGGCTCGGTTGCTGACGCGATGGCTGCTACCGGCGCGGACGTGAGCGTCATCTTTGTCCCACCGCGCTTTGCCAAGGCTGCGGTCATCGAGGCGGTCGACGCCGGTATCGGGCTGCTCGTGGTGATCACCGAGGGCATCCCGGTGCATGACACCGCCACGTTCTGCGCGCACGCCGGCGCCACCGGGCTGGCGGCCAATCCGGTGCGGAGCCGCATCGTCGGTCCGAACTGTCCCGGGGTGATCAGCCCGGGCGCCTCGAATGCGGGCATCATCCCGGCTGACATCACCGGTCCCGGCAAGATCGGTCTGGTGTCCAAGTCCGGCACGCTGACCTACCAGATGATGTTCGAGCTCCGCGATGTCGGCTTCTCCACGTGCGTGGGAATCGGTGGGGACCCGGTTATCGGAACCACCCATATCGACGCCCTGCAGGCCTTTGAAGACGATCCCGACACCGCGGCGGTGGTGATGATCGGGGAGATCGGCGGAGACGCCGAGGAACGCGCCGCCGACTACATCAAGGCCCATATCACGAAACCGGTGATCGGCTACGTTGCAGGCTTCACCGCTCCGGAAGGTAAGACCATGGGTCATGCAGGGGCCATCGTATCCGGCTCCACCGGCACGGCTGCAGCGAAGAAAAAAGCCCTCGAGGCTGCCGGTGTCCAGGTCGGCAAGACACCCAGTGAAACCGCGGAGCTCATGCGCGAGATCATGAAGTCGCTGTCCTGAGCCTGTCGCACCTTGCTGCGCCGAGAAACGGAGGTCTCTCATGTCCGTGCCTTACGGCCAGCCCCCGCCCGCGCAGCAGCCCGAACCGCCTAGCCGCCCTGGCACCGGTATCGACCTGGCCAAGGTCTTCGCGATCATTGCGGGTGGCCTCGGCGGGGTCATCTACATCGTGTCCTTCGCCGACGACGTCGGTGGGTACCTGCGTGCTGGTCTGCTCGGGATCATGCTGCTTGGCGGGGGGCTGCTCGCCGCGGCCTCGGTGCTTCCCAAGGCGCCGGCCACCTTGGTGCCGGCCACCGTGCTGGTGATCACCGCCACGTTGTTCCTCTTCATTGACGTCGTCAAGAACCCCGTCTTTGTTCCCGTCTTTCTTCCTGGGGTCGGGCCCGTGACTACCCCGGCGGTGGCCGTTGTCGCTCTCATCCTCGCAGCGGCGGAGTCGGGTGCCTGCGTGGTGGCGCTGCTTGCCGAGACGAGCCTGCTGAAGACGCCGCCGCGGCCCAGCCCGTACCAATCATGGGGACCCCAGCAACCCATCGGTTATCCGCCACCGCACCCAGGCACTGACCAATACTGGCAGGCCGGGCAGTTCGGTCAGCAGGGGCAATACGGTCTGCCCGGGCAATATGGTCAATCGGGCGGGGCATACGGCGGGCAGCCATGGCGCCAGGGCCAGCCCTACGGTCAGCCCGGTACTCCGCCGGGAGGCTTCGGGTCGCCAGACCGAGACTGAGTGCGCTGGTGGCCTTCAAGTACCACAAACCCCACCTGGCGGCGCCTTAAACCGCTACCAACTCGGCGCCGAGTGAGTCGCTCAATCCGGTTGTATCGGAGCGCGTCGGCCAGGAGCTCATCACCACAGCGCCAGGCAGCTGCGAGGCTGGCAGCCGTGAGCCTCCTGTTGCCGGTGTCCCCTCGCGATCCAGTAAGTGAGGGTACCCGTTCCAACTGGTTCGCGACGATCGGCCCCGCCTGCCTGCCTGCCGTCGTCGGCTACATCGCCGCCGTCGCCGCCCTCGCTGTGATCGGTCTCGCGAGTGGGGCCGCGAGTGGCGCAGACAGCGTGCTGGCCCGGGTAGCTGAGGTAGGTGCGGTGGGATGGCTTGCCGCGCATCACGTCCCGCTGATCATCGACGGCGCACCGCTCGGTGTGCTGCCGTTGCTGCCTACGCTGCTTCTCGGCGCGCTGATCGCCCGCGGCGCGGCCGGGGCGGCGATCCGTTCAGGGATTCACAAGCCTGTCGAGGCCGGATGGTTGGCCGGCGCGATCGCGGGGACCCACGGCGTTGTGGGTACCGGCCTGGCGCTGTTGGCTACCCCCGCGACGATCACCGCGGATCCCGTGCGGGCCGCCGTCTGGTGCGCGCTGGTCGCCGGCGTCGCGGCCGGTGTGGGCCTGGCCCGACCCTGCGGATTGTTGCCTGCGGTGCTGCATCGGGCACCCGGCTGGGTGCAACCCGGCCTCGTGATAAGCGCGTGGGGCTTGGCGGTCCTGCTCACCGCTGGTCTGGCCGTGGTGGTGATCGGCCTGGGCGTCTCAGCGCCGGAGGCCTTCCAGATGTCGGGGTCTGACGCCGGCAGCGCTTTCGGGCTGATCCTGCTGTCGATCGGGTACCTGCCCAACGCCGCAATCGCCGGACTATCCTGGCTGGCCGGATCCGGCTTCTCGATCGGTGCGTTGTCGGTCAGCCCGGTCGCGATGGTGGCAGCTCCAGTGCCGACGCTGCCGCTACTCGCCGCGCTTCCGCAGGGTCCGGTGCAGCCCTGGTGGGGAGTCGTGCTCGCGATCCCCCTGCTGACCGGGGCTGCGATGGGGCGCCGTTGCGCCGCCGCTGCCCCCGATCTGCTAGGGCGGCTGCGAGTGCTCGGGGTGGCCGTCGCGGTGCTCGCCCTCGGCAGCGCGGTGCTCGCCGCGCTGGCCGGCGGGCGATTGGGCACAGCGGCGTTCGACCCCGTCGACATTGCCTCGGGGTCCCTCACGGTTGCCCTGCTCGGCGCGACGTTGCTGGGCGGCTGCGCCGTCACGCTGCTCGGTGCTCAAGCTGCGTCGACGCCGGTGGACGGTGCGGAAGATGCGCTGTCCACCCCGGCAGACTCCGGTGCGGGAACGCGCACCGCAGGTGGGGACGACGAGCCGCGTGCCGAGCAGGACGACAAGGTGGGACCGGCGAAGCCCGCATGCTCGCCTGGGAACGATTCGTCTGGGAACGATTCGCCCGGAGACGGTGCGCCTGAGAACGAAGGACCTCAGGATGGCCCATAAGCGCCGGGACTGCCGCCGTGTCTAGGAATGTCCCGGTGCGGGTAACGCCCCAATCTGTTGTGCGCAATGCAGCATCGCGTCGGTACTACGGTCGGCGTCCTCGGCGGTGGTATTCCATCCGGACACGCTGATGCACATCGCACTTCTGCCGTTCCAATTGGTGGGTCCGCACCAGCAGGTGCCGTCGTTTTGGACGGCGGTGATCAGGCGGTTGGTGGCCTCATCACAGTCAGCAGCGACGAGGACCTGGTTGAGGATCACCTCGTTGAGGATGCCCAATCCGGCCCGAGCCAGCGTGTCACCGATCCGGCGGGCCTGCAGGCAGGCGTTGGCCACCAGATTTGCTATCCCGGTGCGACCCAGGCTACGAAGTACCGCCCATATCTCGATCTGGCGTGCGCGCTGTGAGGACTGGGGTGTGTGGTGCATCGCCTCGAAACCGTCGTCCGGGGGGAGATAGTCGGCGACGGAGGCGAAGCTGCGGCGAAGGTGCTCGGCGCTGCGAACAAAGACGATCCCGCTGTCGTAGGTGACATTGAGCCACTTGTGCGCATCGGTAGCCCACGAGTCGGCCTCGGTCAGACCGGTCACGAGGTGTTGACGGGTGGGGTCGGCCAGCGCCCACAGGCCGAAGGCGCCGTCGACGTGCAGCCACGCGTCATGTTCACGGGCCCAGGACACGATTCGGGGGAATGCATCAAAGGCCCCGGTGTTGACCTCCCCCGCCTGGGCGCACACGATGACCGGCCTCTCGATATGGGGAAGCAGCTCAGCCCGCATCCGCCCCTGGTCATCGGCCGGGACCCGACGTACTTGATCCCGACCCAACCCAATCAGTCCCAACGCCTTGAACAAGGTGGAATGGGCCTTATCGCCGGCCACCACAGTCAACGCTGGTGCTCCCCCCAAGCCCTGGCGCTGCACATCCCAACCCAGGCGGGCAAGCTGATGATCCCGTGCGGCGGCCAGCGCGGTGACGTTGGCCATGGTCGCCCCGGTAACGAACGCGGCCTCGCTGGTGTACGGCAGCCCGAACAGCTGGACCAACCAATTCCGGGTCACCTCATGCAGGCGAGCGGCCACGGGACTCATTATCGGAAGAGCGGCGTTTTGATCCCACGCCATGCCCAGCCAGCCCGAGGCCAACGCGATCGGTAACGTCCCGCCGTTGACGAATCCGAAATACCGCGGACCTGTTGTGGCCACCGTCGCGTCCGAGCCGGCCTCGTCCAACAACGACAATGTCTCCAATGGATCCGACGAGTGCTCCGGTAGCGGCTCATCGAAACGATCCAGGGCTGCCAGTGCGGCAGATGTCGGCGCCACCGGCCGACGGTCCATACAGTCGACGTATCGACGTGCGCGGCGCCGCCTCTGCGAGCAACTCGTCACGTCCGGCCCCCGCGAAGTCTTTCACCGGGCCGGCCTCTCAGCGGCCCTCGCCGCTGCCGTACGGGCGGGTGATGATCTCCAGAATGTGCCCGTTTGGGTCGGTAAAGTATGCGCCACGGCCACCATCGTGGTGATTGATCACCCCAGCCTCATGGCGGCCGGGATCGGCGTAGAAGGCGATACCGGCCTGCTGGATACGCGCGAAGATGGCGTCGAAATCCTCTTCGGATACCAGAAACGCGTAGTGCTGCGGGACGATCTGGTCCGCGTCGCTGTCCATGAAATCCAAAGTGACGCTGTTGCTGGTTTCGACGGGAAGGAACGGGCCGTAAGGAGGACCGACCTCCAGCCCCAGGATGGTGGCCAGGAAATCAGCAGCTGCTTTCTTGTCGCGGGCCGCGACGATTGTGTGGTTCAGCTCGACGGACATGGGCTCTCCAAGGCGTCATCGTTAGTTCGTCGTGGTGTCGAGCAGGTCGACACCACGGTCGGCAGCTTCCAGTAGACACACGTCACATCCCGCATCGACCAGCGTCACCGCCGCGACCAAGCCGTGGTGCCCTCTGCCGATGCCCACGGCGTCCAAGCTAGTCTGGATGTTCGCCATTCGTCCTGCTGTCGGGAGCCTGCGCTGACTGTGCATCAGCTGCGCCTGCCGGTTCCCACTCGGGTCGCTGTCCTGGTGTCCGGTACCGGGACGCTGCTGCAGGCGTTGTTGGACGCCGCCGGTCCGGACTATCCCGCCGCAGTTGTCGCCGTCGGCGCGGATCGAGCCGGTGCCGGAGGACTGCGGCGCGCCGCTGATGGCGGTCTGCCCACCTTCGTCGTCGAATTGGCCCAGCGTTTAGACCGGGCGTCCTGGGACGCCGAACTCACCGAGGCGGTCGCCGCGCATCGGCCGGATCTGGTCGTCACGGCCGGGTTCATGAAGATCCTCGGCCCGGCATTCCTGGACCGCTTCGGCGGGCGCATCGTGAACACCCATCCTGCGCTGCTGCCCGCGTTTCCCGGTCCGCACCCGGTGGCTGACGCGCTGGCACATGGGGTCCGGGTCACCGGTGCGACCATGCACCTGGTGGACGCCGGCGTGGACACCGGCCCGATCCTGGCCCAACGGGCCGTCGAGGTGCTACCCGGCGATACCGAGCAGCGGCTGCACGAGAGGATCAAGGCTGTGGAGCGACGGATGCTGGTTGAGGTCGTCGCCGAGTTGGTCCGCCGTGGGTGCACTGTCACCGGACGAAAGGTCTCGCTGCCGTGACCGCTGAGGTTCGCAGGGCTGTGCGTCGGGCGCTGTTGAGCGTCTCGGACAAGAGTGAACTGCTGGAGTTGGCCACTGGCCTGCACGGGGCCGGAGTCCAGATCGTCTCCACCGGCTCGACCGCGACCACGATTGTCGACGCGGGCGTCCCGGTGACCCCGGTCGAGGAGCTCACCGGTTTCCCGGAGTGCCTGGACGGGCGGATCAAGACCTTGCATCCCCAGGTACACGCTGGGCTGCTCGCCGACAGCCGCAAACCCGAGCACGTGACGCAGCTGACCAACCTGGACATCGAGCCGTTCGACCTGCTGGTCGTCAACCTGTATCCATTCCAGGCCACCGTTGCCTCCGGGGCGGGTTTCGACGAGTGCGTCGAGCAGATCGACATCGGTGGCCCGGCGATGGCCCGGGCGGCCGCCAAGAACCACGCCTCGGTGGCCGTGGTGGTGGACCCGGCGGCCTATCCCGATGTGTTGGACGCGGTCCGGGCCGGTGGTTTCACCCTGGCGCAGCGCCAGGCGCTGGCCGTCGCGGCGTTTCGGCACACCGCGGACTACGACATCGCGGTGGCGTCCTGGATGGGATCGTCGACGCTCCCCGAGAAAGACACAGATGACGGGTTCCCCTCGTGGGTGGGTGCTTCTTGGCGGCGGGCAACGGCGTTGCGCTACGGGGAGAACCCGCACCAGCGAGCCGCGCTCTACACCACCAGCGGCCACCGTGCCGCTGGGGGTTTGGCCGGTGCGGAACAGTTGCACGGCAAGGAGATGTCCTACAACAACTACCTTGACGCCGACGCGGCCTGGCGGGCTGTACATGATCACGACAGCGCCTGCGTGGCGATCATCAAGCACGCCAACCCGTGCGGTATCGCGGTGTCGGCCGCCGGGGATGTCGCCGATGCCTACCGCAGGGCGCACGCCTGTGACCCGGTGAGCGCGTTCGGAGGAGTGATCGCGGTGAACCGGGAGGTCACCGTCGAGCTGGCCGAGCAGGTCACCGAGGTGTTCACCGAAGTGTTGCTGGCACCGTCGTACGCCGAGGGTGCCCTGGACGTGCTGGCCCGCAAGAAGAACCTGCGGCTGCTGGTGGTCGAGGCGCCAGAGCGTGGCGGTGTCGAGTTCCGGGCGCTGTCTGGCGGGCTCCTGTTGCAGGCCCGGGACGCGATCGACGCTCCTGGCGACGATCCGGCGTCCTGGACGCTGGCCACCGGTGTACCAGCGGACGGGCCAACTCTGGCCGACCTGGCTTTCGCCTGGCGGGCCTGCCGTGCGGTGCGTTCCAACGCGATCCTGCTCGCTGCAGACCAGGCCACTGTCGGCATCGGGATGGGGCAGGTGAACCGGGTGGACGCCGCCCGACTTGCGGTCAACCGAGCCGGGCTCCGGGCGGTCGGCTCAGTGGCCGCCTCCGATGCGTACTTCCCGTTCCCCGACGGGCTGGAGCTGCTACTCGACGCCGGAGTCCGCGCCGTGGTGCACCCCGGGGGATCGATCCGTGACGACCAGGTGATCGCCGCCGCGGAAGCTGCTGGCGCCACCCTCTACCTCACCGGCACCCGCCACTTCGCGCACTAATGCTGGCGCCCCGTCCGCGACATGGATGCTTGTCGCTGTCATCGGGCGATCTCGACCACGGTGCCGGGGTGCAGGCCGGTGTGGCGCGCGGCCGAGCCGCCGCGAAGGGCCACCGCGAGGCGTCCTGCGGAGTCGACCAGCAGGACGAGCGCTCCTTGCGCCACGTCCGCAAAGGTCGTACCGATCAGCACTGGCCCGACGCCGGCCGGCCACCGCAGGGTCGCCGCTGCCCCGGTCCGCAGCCCGACCGCGTCGAGCTCCACTGCGCCCGCGGCCAGCGCCACATTGCCGAAGTGGTCCACGGTCAGCACCTCGACCCGGATGCGATCGCCGTCCACTTGACACATCGGCATCGGGAGGGCGACCAGTGAGGTTGCGTCAATCGCGGGGCCGAGCGCGTCCGGTGGCACGCCGGCGGCCAGGTGAGCGGCGGCCGGCGCGAAGACGTCGCGTCCGTGGAACGTGGCGCTGACAGTCGGCAGCTGGTAGGCGGGTTCGGTGATCTCGTAAGCGACGCGTACCCCACCCAGGACCCGTGCCGCCGGAAGCAGCAGCCCGTTATCCGGCCCGACCAGCACAGCGTCCCCGCTGACCAGTGCGATCCCCCGCCGTGCCGTACCGACCCCAGGGTCGACGACCGCAACATGCACCGCCGCCGGCAGCCAGGGCAGCGTGTCGGCGAGCAACACCGAGCCGCGCCGCACATCACCCGGTGCGATTGCATGTGTCACGTCCAGCACCCGCACGTGCGGGGCGATTCGGGCAATTACCCCGTGGCAGGCGGCCACAAAACCGTCCGCGTCGCCGTAGTCGGTGCACAAGGAGATCCAGTCAAAGCCCGCCACGGTGTCGAGTATCCGCGCGCGCAGTCATCCTGACTGCACGGTTGACGGCGTCAGGTCGCTCGGGTTAACTAAGTATCGAACACCTGTTCGATTATTGGCGCGCTGCCTTCCCCGCAGCGGATCCGGGTGCGGCTTAGCAGCTCGGCATCGGCGCACCCACTGTTGGAGGAGGCTGTGGGATGGCGCATGCGAGCGTCGCGTCGGTGCTGCAGCGGCGGGAGGGTGACCGTCCGGTGCGGGTCACGTCGGCGTCGACGCTGAGTGAGCGGCTTGACGCTCCGGGCGGTCGGCCCCCGTTCCCGGTGGTCGAACCGCTCGCGTTGCTGCTGCCCGGTGGGGGGTTGCGGCGGGGATCGGTGGTTGCGGTGCAGGGTTCGACGGCATTGCTGTTGGCGTTGCTGGCTGCGGCCACCGGACAGGGGGCCTGGGCCGCGGTGGTCGGCGTCGGCGACCTCGGGGTGCTGGCCGCGGCCGAGGCAGGGGTGGTGGTGCAGCGGCTGGCGCTGATTCCTCGACCAGGGCCGGACCCGGCGCTGGTAGCCGCGGCCCTGCTCGACGGGGTGGGCCTGGTGGCGTTGGCCGGCGCGGATCGGATGCCTTCCGGGGCGCGGCGGTCCCTGGTAGCCAGGGCGCGACAACGCGGGGCGGTATTGCTCTCGCTCGATCGATGGCCGGGCGCGGATGTCGAGCTGAACTGCCGTGCCGAAGCCTGGCATGGCGCCGAGGCCGGGTACGGGCGGCTGCGCAGCCGCGAGGTTGTGGTGCGGGTGGTGGGCCGCGGCACGGCGACCCGGCCTCGCACCGCCCGTTTGCTGCTGCCTGGTCCTGGTGGAGCGGTGGCAGAGGTGCTCGCGGACCCGGCTCCATCGATGAGGGCGGTTGGGGTTATCAAGGCTGTAGGGGCGATCAGAGAGGTCGGCTGATGGCGCCGGCCCGGGTGGTGGTGGCCTGGTGTCCCGACTGGTCCGTGGTGGCTGGGGTGGCCGACGAGGGCCTGGGCGTACACCATCCGGTCGCGGTGGTTGCGGCCAACCGGGTAGTGGCCTGCTCGGCGACGGCCCGAGCGCAGGGGGTGCGCCGCGGGCAACGCCGTCGTGAGGCGCAGGGCCGCTGCCTGGAGTTGGCCGTGCTCGCCGATGACCCAGACCGGGACGCCCGGGCATTCGAGCCGGTGGTTGCCGCGGTCGAGACCCTGGCGCCCGGAGTGGAGGTGGTGTGCCCTGGACTGGTAGCAGTGCCGGCCCGCGGTCCGAGCCGATACTTCGGCGGTGAATCCGTGGTGGCCGAGCGGATCGTTGACATAGTCGCGCAGGTCGGGGTCCAGTGTCAGATCGGCATCGCCGACGGCTTGTTCGCCGCGATCCTGGCCGCGCACCGGGGGCTGTTGGTGCCGCCGGAGGGGTCGGCCGATTTCCTCACCCCGCTGAGCATCACCGAGTTGCACCAACCTGCCGCCATCGGAATCGATCAGTCCGCACTGGTGGGCTTGCTGCACCGGCTGGGGGTGCGCAGCCTCGGCGCGTTCGCCGCGCTGGACGTCGACGATGTCGCTTCCAGGTTCGGCCCCGACGGGGTGCGCGCGCACCGGCTCGCCCAGGGACTTGATGAGCGTCCGCTGGCCCGCCGCCGCCCGCCGGCCGATCTCACCGTCATCCGCCAGTTCGATCCGCCGGTGAATCGGGTCGATGCGGCAGCGTTCGCCTCCCGGGAACCCGCGGAGCAGTTGCATGCCGCGCTGGCCTCCCGCGGCCTGGCCTGCATCCGGGTCGGAGTCAGCGCCCGCACCGAGGGAGGCGAGGAACTGCATCGGGTATGGCGCTGTGCCGAGCCGCTGACCGCATCAGGCATCGCCGATCGGGTGCGCTGGCAGCTGGACGGCTGGTTGACCTCCCGTGGGTCACGGCAAGCAGGACTCGGTGCTGATGCCTCGACCCTGCAAGCAGGTCTCGGTGCTGATGTCTCGACCCTGCAAGCAGGTCTCGGTGGGATCACGCTGCTGCAGCTGGCTCCCGAGGAGGTGATCAGCGGCCAGGCGCTGCAGCGCGGACTGTGGGGTGAGTCAGGGCAGGACGACGAGCGAGCCGGCCGCGCGCTGGTGCGTGTGCAGGGAATGCTCGGACCCGAGGCGGTGCTCACTGGCGTGCTCGGGGGTGGCCGCAGCCCGGCTGACCGGGTGCGCATGGTTCCTTGGGGAGACGATCCGACTCCGACGTGCGATGCGGATCCTCCCTGGCCGGGGCGGCTGCTTGCACCGTCCCCGTCTCGGGTGCCCACCCGCCCGTTGCTTGCCGAAGTGCTTGACGATGTCGGGCGGGCCATCGGGGTAAGCGGGCGCGGGAGGCTCACCGGTGTCCCGTACCAGATCGCGGTGGACGGGGACTCGCCGTGCCGGGTGCTGACCTGGGCGGGACCCTGGCCGGTCGAGGAGCGTTGGTGGGACCCCGGTGGTGGGCGCCGCTGCGCGCGGCTGCAGGCGGTGCTGGATGTCCAACCCGCTGGAGATCCGCTCGCGGTGCTGCTGGCCTGTGAAACGGGACGCTGGCAGGTCGAGGGAATCTATGAGTAGCCATTCGGTCAACCCGCCAGTGCGGTGGGCGGACCTGGAGCGGGCGCTGTCCGGACGACCCGCCGGATCCAGATCAGGACACCGCGACGAGGAGCATTTTGGTGACGGCGGGGACAGCCCGGCCTGGACTCGGCGCCGGGACCACTACCAGTCACCGCCGCTGCCGACGCCGGTCCAGTTCCCGGAAGTCCAGCCGCGCATCCCTTACGCCGAGTTGCACTGTCACTCCAACTTCAGCTTCCTGGACGGGGCCAGCCACCCCGAGGAGCTGGTCGAGGAGGCTGTCCGGTTGGGCCTGGACGCGATCGCGATCACGGACCACGACGGAATGTACGGGGTAGTGCGCTTCGCCGAAGCGGCCCGCGAGCTGGGTGTCAAAACGGTTTTCGGGGCCGAGCTCAGCCTTGGTCTCACCACACCGCAGAACGGGGTCCCCGACCCGGAAGGTGAACACCTGCTTGTGCTGGCCCGCGATCCCGAGGGTTATCGCAGGCTGTCCCGGGTGATCAGCGATGCCCAGATCCGCGGTCGCGAAAAGGGCAAGCCGGTTTATGACCTCGACGCGGTGGCAGCCGCCGCGGGCGGGCATTGGGTGGTGCTCACTGGTTGCCGCAAGGGGGCGGTGCGTCGCGCGCTGGAGCACGAAGGTCCGCCCGCTGCGGCCGCGCAGCTACGCCGTCTGACCGAGCTGTTCGGCCCGCACCACGTCGTCGTCGAGCTCACCACCCATGGCCTGGCCGCCGACACCGAGCGCAACGACGAACTCGCCGCCCTGGCCGCAGCGCTTGGGCTGGATATCGTCGCCACTACCGCCGCGCACTACGCCACCCCATCCCGGCACCGGCTGGCTACCGTTATGGCTGCGGTCCGGGCGCGGCGCAACCTGGATGAGATGGACGGCTGGCTGCCTGCCGCCGCAACGGCGCATCTGCGTTCCGGCAAAGAGATGGCTGACCGGTTCGCCCGCTGGCCCGGGGCTGTCGAGCGAGCCGCCGCGCTAGGCCGGGAGTGCGCCTTCGACCTGTATCTGGTGGGGCCAGACCTGCCGCCGTTCGACGTCCCCGGCAGCCACACCCAGGGCAGCTGGCTGCGCGAGCTCACCTGGCTCGGTGCGGCCACCCGCTATGGCAGCTACGACGAGCGTCCCGGCGCCTATCACCAAATTGAGCACGAGCTGGCCGTCATCGAGGAGAAGAACTTCCCCGGTTACTTCCTCATCGTCCACGACATCGTGGCGTTCTGCCGGCGGGCCGACATCCTCTGCCAGGGCCGCGGCTCGGCGGCCAACTCCGCGGTCTGCTACGCGCTGGGCATCACGAACGTCGATGCAGTGGGAATGGATCTGCTCTTCGAGCGCTTCCTTGCCCCGGACCGGGACGGCTACCCCGACATCGACCTGGACATCGAGTCAGACCGCCGCGAGGAAGCCATCCAGTACGTCTACCAGCGATACGGCCGCGACTGCGCCGCCCAAGTCGCCAACGTGATCACCTACCGGGCCCGTTCGGCGGTGCGGGACGTGGCCAAGGCGCTGGGCTACTCGACCGGCACCCAGGACGCCTGGAGCAAGCAGATCGACCGGTGGGGGCCGCTAGGGCAACAGCAGACCGACATCCCCGGACCGGTGCGGGTGCTGGCCGCCGAGCTTGAGGGATTTCCCCGGCATCTGGGCATTCATTCCGGCGGAATGGTGATCTGCTCCCGTCCGGTGGCTGAGGTCTGCCCGGTGGAGTGGGCGCGCAGGGATAACCGCTCGGTAGTGCAGTGGGACAAAGACGACTGCGCGGCTGCCGGTTTGGTCAAGTTCGACCTGCTCGGACTCGGGATGCTGTCCGCGCTGCATTACGCGGTCGATCTGGTCGCCCGCCACTACCGGCACCGGGTGCAGCTTGCGGATCTGCAGCCCACCGATCCGGCCGTCTACGAGATGCTGGCCCGGGCCGATTCGGTCGGTGTGTTCCAGGTGGAGTCCCGCGCGCAGATGGCCACCCTGCCGCGGCTGAGACCGCGCTGCTTCTACGACCTGGTGGTCGAGGTGGCGCTGATCCGTCCCGGCCCGATCCAGGGCGACTCGGTGCACCCGTACATCCGGCGCCGCAACGGTCAGGAGGCCTGGGACTACGACCATCCCCGGCTGGCGAACGCGCTGCGCAAAACGCTGGGTGTGCCGCTG
The DNA here is from genome assembly GCA_030862525.1 of Actinomycetota bacterium. GTDB lineage: Bacteria > Actinomycetota > Actinomycetes > Mycobacteriales > Pseudonocardiaceae. Next base: position 58,848 of record JALZDN010000085.1, read on the forward strand.
TTCCAGGAGCAGCTGATGCAGATGGCCATCGACGTCGCCGGCTTCTCCGCCGCCGAGGCCGACGAGCTGCGCCGCGCGATGGGCGCCAAACGGTCCACCGAGCGGATGGAACGCCTACGTGGACGGCTGTTCGAGGGTATGGCCCAGCACGGGATCCGGGGCGAGCTCGCCGAGAAGATCTACGCCAAACTGCTGGCCTTCGCCAACTTCGGTTTTCCGGAAAGCCACTCGATCAGCTTCGCTTCGCTGGTCTACTACAGCGCCTGGTTCAAGTGCTACTACCCGGCGGCATTCTGCGCCGCCCTGCTACAAGCCCAGCCGATGGGTTTCTACTCCCCGCAGTCCCTGATCGCCGATGCCCGACGCCACGGCGTCACCGTTCGGGGTCCGGACGTCAACGCCAGCGGGGTGCATGCCGGGCTGGAACCGGCTGCGGAGGGCGCGCCGGAGCAGGCGGTGCGGCTAGGGCTGGCCACGGTGCGCACGGTGGGTCAGCCACTGGCCACTCGGCTGGTCGAGGAGCGGGAAGCGCACGGCCCCTACCGCAGCATCGCTGACGTCGCGCACCGGGTGGGGCTGGCCACCGCCCAGGCCGAGGCCCTGGCCACCGGCGGGGCGTTCGACCAGCTTGCCCCGCACCGCCGCCAAGCGCTGTGGTCCGCCGGGGCGGTAGCCGCCGAGCGGCCGGACCGGTTGCCCGGCACCGCGGTGGGTGTCGTCGCTCCCACACTGCCGGGGATGAGCGAGCTGGAGCTCGCCGCGGCCGACGTGTGGGCCACCGGGGTCTCGCCAGGCAGCTTCCCCACCCAGTTCCTCCGGGCTGAGCTGGCCGAGCTGGGCGTGGTGCCCGCCGCCGACCTGCAGAATCGACAGGACGGGCAGCGGGTGCTGGTCGGAGGTGCGGTGACGCACCGGCAGCGCCCGGCCACTGCCGGTGGGATCACCTTTCTCAACCTGGAGGACGAGACCGGCATGGTGAACGTGATCTGCTCACCGGGCTTCTGGGTCCGGTATCGCACCGTCGTGCGGGCCTGCCCGGCGCTGTTGCTGCGCGGCCGGCTGCAGATCGCCGAGGGGGTGATCAACGTGCTTGCCGAGCACGCCGCAGCACTGAACATGCGGGTGCGCTCGCACTCGCGCGACTTCCGGTGAAGCGGCGTACTGCTTGATCACGGTCTATGTGCGTTGCGCTACACGATTTGTCGTTCACGGCATACAAACAGCGATCATGGGCGGTGACCTGGGAGGGTGCAGGTGTGTCAACGACCGACAGCGAGGATTTCACCGACGCGGTGTTCGCCGACCAGGAGTGGGAGGGGCGCTGCTTCGTCAACTGCCGCTTCACCGACGCAGACCTGCGGGGCCTGCGGACCCGCAGCTGCCGGTTCACCCACTGCGACTTCACCCGTGCCGACCTCGGCGCCTCGGAGCACCGCGCGACCGCATTCCACAGCTGCACCTTCCAGCGCACCATGCTGGCCGACTCAGTGCTCGCGAACTGCTCCCTGCTGGGTAGCACGGTCAGCGACTGCCGGCTGCGGCCGTGGACGCTGCACGAGGTGGACCTGAGCCTCACCGCGCTGGGGCAAGCCGACCTGCGGAAGGTGGTGCTCGCCGGGCTGCGGCTGACCGAGGCGAATCTGGTCCAGGCTGACCTGAGGGGCGCTGACCTCTCCGGAGCCGACCTGACCGGGGCCCGGATGCTGGGTGCTCGGCTGGAGGGCGCCGATCTACGCGGAGCCCGACTGGACGCCGACGCCCTGGTCCAAGCTCAGCTATCCGGAGCCCGGATCGACGTGGACATCGCCATCCGATTCGCCGCGGCGAACGGCTTGCGGGTGGACCTCGGTGCATGAAAGTGCAGGATCAGATCGATTCCACCCCCACCCGGAATGCGCGCATGGTGGGAACCGTGGTGGCCGTCGGGATCGGGGCGGCGGTAGCCGTCCAGGCCCGGATCAACGGCGAGCTCGGCCAGCGGATCGACGACGGTGTCGTTGCGGCATTGCTGTCCTTCCTGGGTGGCCTGCTGCTGCTGATACTGCTGACCGCAGCGCGACCTGCGATGCGCCGTGGACTGGGCCGGGTTATCACCGCGGTCCGACGCCAAACGTTGCGCCCGTATCAGCTGCTCGGTGGGATCTGTGGCGCGTTCCTGGTGGCCTGCCAGGGCCTGACCGTCGCGACCATCGGAGTGGCGGTGTTCACCGTCGCCGTGGTGGCCGGGCAGACGGTGAGCGGCCTGCTGGTGGATCGCGCCGGCGTCGGGCCGGGCGAACCACGGCCGGTCAGTCCCCGCCGGATCGCTGGTGCGATCCTCGCGCTGGCCGCCGTGGTACTGGCCGTCTCCGACCGGCTGAGTGCGTCGCAAGCCCTGTGGTTGGCCTTGCTGCCGGCGTTGGCCGGGGTGGGCACCGCCTGGCAGCAGGCAGTGAACGGGCGGGTCGGGGCGGCCGCCAGAGACGGTGGGCCGGCGCTGGCCGGGATGCTGCCCGCCGCAATGGTCAACTTCGGGGTGGGCACCGTAGCGCTAGCACTGGTCACGGGGGTGGAGGTTGCGATACGCGGATTGCCCGAACCGCTGCCTACGCAGCCGTGGCTGTATCTCGGTGGTGCGTTGGGTGTGCTGTTCATCGGTGCCGCGGCGGTGATCGTTCCGATCACGGGGGTGCTGCTGCTGGGGTTGGGAACCGTGGCCGGGCAGCTCATCGGGGCGCTGCTGCTTGACCTGTTCCTGCCCGCCGACGGCGATCGACTGACCGCCATCACCCTGATCGGGACCGCGCTGACCCTGGTGGCGGTCACCGTGATCGCATTACCTTCGCGCTCTGCGGCCTCCAGATCCAGTGTCTGAGCACCGGTGCAAGGATTCCCTCATGAGCGCAACGGTGCTGGATGGCAAGAAGACCAGGGACGAGATCTTCGCGGATCTGCAGACTCGGGTGGCGACGCTGCGCCGCGCCGGAGTGACTCCCGGGCTGGGCACCGTCATCGTCGGCGATGATCCCGGTTCGCACGCCTACGTGCGGGGCAAGCACAACGACTGCGCCAGAGTCGGTATCGCCTCGATCCGCCGCGACCTGCCCGCCGACACCAGTCAAGACCAGTTGTTCGCGGTGATCGACGAGCTCAACGCCGACCCGACCTGCACTGGTTACCTCGTGCAGCTACCGCTGCCCAGCGGGCTGGACACCGGTGCTGTCCTGG
>JALZDN010000092.1 GCA_030862525.1 Actinomycetota bacterium
ATCGCGGGGCGGCCGCAACAGCCTTGCTAGCGAGACTCGTCAGCGCCGCCCGAGCACCCAGCTGCGCAGCAGTGCAGCGCTGACACTGGCGAGCATCAGCACGGCCACCAGCACCGGCAGCGCGATGCGGTCGACACCGCTCGCCTCCAACGCTGACGCCCGACCTGCGGCGGCGACGTCGTTAGCCGCGGCACTCTGCTTGCCCAGAGCGGGCGTGTTACTCACCGACGGCGTACCGAACAGGTCCGCAGTCAACATGCCCGCTGAGAGTCGTCCCAGTGAGCCGGGTCGGCCAATCGCCAGCAGTTCAGCATAGTTGTAGTGCGGCAACCCGCTGCTGTAGAGGCCCAGCGCGTACGGGAAAGGCGGCGCCATCGGCCCGAAGAACGGACCGAAGCCCGCCGGGGTCGATGCTGGCGGCCCGGCTGCCGGCTGCGTTTGGTCCGCCGGTGCCGCAGGCGGCGGCGCGGCTGGTGCCCCAGGTGACGACGGCTGGGCCAGTGCCGGAACCGTGCCGCCAGCCGCATCCCTGGCCGGGGCCAGAGTGGGAGCGAGCATTGCCTCGACAGGTGCCGTCAGTGGCGTGATGGCCTCGGCCGTGATGCCGCACTTCGGTGCCACCGGTCCCACCATCTCGCGCAGCGCCGGGGTGGCGTCAAGTGTGGACGAGCCGTTGGAGGGCACCTGACCCACGTCGACGACAGGAAGGCTTGCCGTCCGCACCCCTACTCGCTGTCCCGGAGCGCCACGCACCGTGTCCCCGCAGCTGCCCACCAGCATCGGTGCGGGAGCCGCCGCCTGGGTCGCCTCGGTTGAAACGGTGGAGGGTGCAGCGAGGGCCGTAAAGCCCACGCCGAACGCGCTCGCGGCACACAGTAACGTGGCTGCTCCCGCAACCGTTGTCACCCTCGCCCGTGTCCCCATAGGTCCCTCCGCTGTCGCTCAGTACCTGGTTGTGTCGTGAGAGTAACGACCATAGAGCCTCTCTGTGACGGTGACCAGCACTTTCAGCAGATCGTGGTGACGCTGTGTACTCACCGTGCACCCAGCGTGGTGCTTGCGGGGTATGCCATTCGGTCTCCAACGCCCCGTCTACGCTGCGGCCATGCGCATCGGCGCCCACGTCGGCGGCAGCGACCCGATCACGACCGCTACCCAGCGCAACGCAGCAGCGGTGCAATTCTTCCTCGCAGATCCGCAGGCCTGGACGGCGCCCCGGGCGCACCCGCACGCCAGCCAGCTGCGCGAGGCTGAACTGGAGATTTATGTGCACTCACCATACGTGATCAACGTGGCGTCACTGAACAATCGCATCCGCATTCCGTCGCGCAAGCTGGTTGCCCAGCATGCGGCTGCGGCTCGCACGATCGGGGCGCACGGATTGGTGGTGCATGGCGGCCATGTCACTAAGGGTGAGGACCCCGCCCAAGGCATCGACAACTGGCGCAAGATGTTCGCCCGGCAATCGGCCGACGGAGGTTTCGGCACTCGGATCCTGGTGGAGAACACTGCCGGTGGAGAAAACGCGATAGCGCGGCGGTTCGATTCGTTAGCCCGGTTGTGGGAGGCGATCGGTGACTACGACGTCGGCTTCTGCTTGGACACCTGCCATGCGTTCGCCGCGGGGGAGGACCTGGCCGGCGTAGTCGATCGGGTCACAGCCATCACCGGCCGGATCGACCTCGTGCACTGCAACAACTCACGAGACGAGTTCGGCTCGGCGCGGGACCGCCACGCGCCGGTGCGCCAAGGCACCATCGAGGCCGAGCAGCTGGTCGCGGTCTGCGCTGCAGCAGGCGCCACCGTCATCCTCGAGACCGACCCCGACACCCAGACCGATGACATCGCCTGGCTCCGCGAGCAACTGGGCCCATAAGTCCCGAGGTGGGTAGCACGCGAACGTCGGGGGCGTCGGCGAGGACGCCGGCGTGGGGGTCGCCGTTGTCGGTGGCGCGGACAGGGTCGCGGTCTGGGCGCCAGATGTGCCGCAGCACCAGGACCATCAGGATTAGCACTGCGGCGTCGCGCAGCAGCACAGCGCCGAGGAATGGCTCGATGGGCAGGCCCTGACGATCCACCCCGAGGTAGTAGGCCATCCGAGGCGCCCAGACGAGCGCATCGAGCATCATCCAGGCCAGCACCGGCTTCCACCGGGGAATCGCCAGGACCGCGAGCGGTACCAGCCACAGCGAGTACTGCGGGCTCCACACCTTATTAGTAAGGAGAAATGCACACACCACCAGAAAACACAGCTGGGCCAGCCGTGGACGACATGGCGCCGCCAGCGCCACCCAGCCGATCCCTGCGCAGGCCAGCACGAACAGTGCCGCGCTGACCAGGTTGAGCAGCACCGGGATCTGGCCGGATGGCAGTGGCCCATCGAAGCCAGGCCAGCCGGTGAAGGTGGATACCACGGTGTACAGCGAGTCCGGGTCGGCCCCGCGCCGGCGGGACAGCCGGAAGAACTCCGACCATCCGGCCGGGAACAGCATCGCCACCGGAAGGTTGACGATCGCCCACGCCGCCGCTGCAGCAACGGTTGCCTGCAGCCCGGCCCGCAGCCGGCCAGCTCGCAGGCACAGCAGCAGGACCGGGAACAGCAGAAATAGCGGGTAGAGCTTGGTGGCGGCGCCCAGTCCCAGCAGCACCCCAGCAAGCACCGGGCGACGCCGGGCCCAGGCCAGTAGCCCCGTGGTGGCCAGCGCGGTAGCCAGCGCGTCGAAGTTGGTGAACACGTGCACCAGCACCAGGGGCGACAGGGCCGCCAGCGCAGCATCCCACGGTCGTCGCACCGACAGCGCCACCAGCGCCCACACCGTCACCAGCCACGCCGCGGCCAGCAACACCGCGCTGATGTCGAAGTACACGACCGCAGGCGCCGAGCCGGGCAACCAACCGCGATCCGCGACCGCCAGCCATGACTGCGCGAGCTTGGCGACGACCCACTGGTACATGCCAGTGATCACCGGATATTCCATGTACCGCAGTTGCTCACCCGGCTCGCCCTGATTCTCGATCCACGAGGTGGCGTATGGCAGGCCCGCCAGCCCGGGTCGGTCCAGCCGCTCTGCGGTGTAGAGCGGGACCGTGTCCGAGTAGCACATCGCCCGGTACTGCCGGCCGTCCCGCCAGTCCACTTGCAGCACGCCGGCACTGTCCCGGTAGGTCTGCAGGCAGGGCGCTTTCACCAACCAGCCGAGCGTCAAGGTGATCGTCGCCAGGAGTAACACCACCCGCAGCGGGGTCCAGAACCAGTGCCGGCCCAACACGGCGTGCCGGCCCAACGGACCGCCCACGATCCGACTGGCCAGCCGGGGGACCGGATCGGTCCAACTGGGCACCACCCGCTGCGACGGAGTCAAGGAACGGTCGTCGATCCGCCCACCGGAGCCGGCAGTCGGATGCCAAGTCACGGCGGTGACGCTACGAAGCTGCGGGCAGCGCCGCTAACGATCCTCTCCCTCGTTGTCGTCGTCCTCCGGCGGGGAGTCGTCACATCCGAACGGGAAGCAGTCTCTCAACGACGGCTTGCTCGGCTCCTCCTCAGGCTCGATCGGGATGGGGAAGGGATCGGAATCCGGTTTGGGCTTGGCGGTTTGCGTGGCCCGCACGCGCTCGCGCTTGGCCGGCGTCGGCGGAGCCGGCTGCACGACGGGCCGGGCAGCCGGGCCGATCAGCTTGAACTCGGGGAAGGTCTCCATCGGAGCGCCCGCGAGGTAGGTGTTCATGAATCGCTGCCAGACCGCTCCTGGCAGACCTCGACCGAAGATGTTGCTGCCGTCCCCGTTCTTGATCGCGGAGTTGGCGGGATCACCTACCCACACCGCGGTGGAGATCGAAGGGGTGTACCCGACAGTCCAGGCGGCGGAGTTGGCGCCGGTGTCGCCGAGCTGGTGGGTCCCGGTCTTGGCGGCGACCTGACGGCCCCCCTCCAAGGGGATCTTCGCGGTGCTCGCGACGTCGATCAACGTCGCGGTGAGGTTGCGAGCCAGCCGTGAGTTGCGCTCGATATCCGTCGGGTCGAAGGCCTGTTTCGGCTTGTCGACGTGCTTGTAGTTGACCTCGCCCTCGGCGGTGACGTACTCGCGGACGAAGAACGGCTCGCGCCGCATCCCATCAGCGGCGAAGGTCGCGTAGGCAGCGGCCATGTCGACCGTGTGTACCGGATACTGGCCCAGCGTGATGCCGATGGCGGGCTGCCCGCTATCCAGCTCCGCCATGGCGCGCTTGCCGTTGATCTGCTCCGGGATACCTGCCGCAACCGCGGCATCTCGGATCGCCTGGGCACCCACATCCTCGGCGAGCCGCACGAAGGCTGTGTTGACCGACTCCGTCATCGCGTCGCGCAGCGTCAGCGACCGGTAATCGCGGCTTTCCGAGTTGGCATAGGACAGACCGTCGATGACCAGTGGAGAGTCGCCGTTGTAGAACGAGTTCAGGCCGATGTCCTGCTTGAGTGCGGCCAGCATGGTGAACGGTTTGAAGGCCGAGCCGGGGTTCCACGCCGGCCCGCCGGCCAGGTCGAAGCCATCACCTTCCTGCCCGCCGTAATAAGCGGTCACCCCACCGCTTCGCGGATCGATCGCGACAAGTGAGGAGTACAGGTTCCTCGGCTGCCCACGCAGCTCGGTGAGCACTGCTTCGCGGGCCAGCCGCTGCGCCCGAGCATCGATGGTGGTGCTGATCCGGCCACCGTTGACGGCCAGTTGCTCTCGATTGATGCCGTGCTTCTCCAACTCCTCGAGCACCCGGTTGACGATGTGCGCCCGGTCGTCGGTCGGCGAACCCGGGGCCTGTCCCGGCGGGATAGTTTCCGGGTACCGCGCCGCAACCCGATCAACCTGAGTCAGCCAGTTCTGGGCGACCATGCCATCCAGCACGAAGGTCCACCGGATCTCCGACTGCTCCAGGTTCTTGGCCGGGTCCAATCGGGAGGGCGATCGGATCGCGCCGGCCAGCACCGCCGCCTCGGACGGAGTCAGGCTTTGCACGTTCTTGCCGAAGTACGCCTGACTGGCGGCCTGGATGCCGTAGGCCCCGCGCCCGAAGTAGATGGTGTTGAGGTAGTCCTCCAGGATCTGGTCCTTGGAGTTCTGCTTGGTGATCTTGGCGGCGACGATCACTTCGCGGAATTTGCGAACGATGCTGTACTCGTCGCGGCCGGTGGCGACCTTGACGTACTGCTGGGTGATCGTGGACCCACCGCCGGTACCACCGGTGAGCTGCTTCCAGGTTGCTCGCGCGATGCCCGCGACGTCGAAGCCGGGATTGGATCGGAAGCTTCGGTCCTCCGCGGCCAACACGGCGTTCTGCACGTGCACCGGAACCTGGTCCAGACCGACCGCGATCCGATTGCCCTCCTCAGGCACGTAGCGGCCGATCTCGGTGGTCCCGTCGCTGGCCATGATCGTGGTGACCTGCTTGCGCTGCGCCGCCAGTGCTGCGGGGGACGGCACGCCGAGGAACAACCAGCCGACGAAGAACGCCAGCACCGGCGCCAGGACCGCGAGGAGCAGGCCCATGAGGGCAATGTTGCGGATCCGGCGCCTGGGACTCCTGCGGTCCGCATCCAGGTTCTGGCCCGCACCGTATCGATTGCCATACCGCGGGTCGTACCTGTTGCCGGTCCTACTGCCGACAGTGAGGGGCCGGGAGGCAGCGTGGGTGAGTAGCTCGGGCTCCCGCCGTGGTGGCAGGGCCGGCGGCACGCCCTGAGGCGATGGCGCGCCGCCCCCGGTCGAGTCGCCGGTCCGGCCGGCCGGTGCTTGATTCTGGGCGAACCGCTCGGGTGGGCAGTTATCACTCGGATTCCACGAGTGCCGACCGCCGTCTTCTCCCTGGTCGCTCACGCGTTTGGCCTCCCAGACCAGTACTCGGGTCGCGAAGGTGGTTCGACGATGGATACCGCCCGGCTACAGGCGCGGGGGTCACTCTGCCGCAGTCCTCCTGCGGGACCGCCGGCTCCCCACACCACTGGTCCCCAGGACGTATGACTGCACCAGGTGGTTCCAGCTGCATGTCCGGCAAACTTCGACGACGTACACGCTGAACTCCTCGAACAGCGTCGCCATCCGGCTCAGTTCATCGAGGGTCCGGGCGGAGCCTGCGGCATGTTTGAGTTCGTCACCGTACACCCAGGAGACCAGCGTGAGTGGCTCCTTGCGGCATACCGGACAGGTGACCGAGCTGGGTTCGCCGTGGAACTTGGCCGCGCGTAGCAGGTACGGGGTCGCGTCACAGACGTCCATGACCCCTGCCCGGCCGGCGTAGACCTCCGCGAGCAGCGCACGCCGCTGCAACGCATAGTCCACCACCTGCCGTTGAGTCCGCACGCCAACAGCCTACGCAACCGTTTTGTGATCATCGCTCGGGCGTGAGGTGCGATGCCGATCCGCAACGCTGCGATAATGTATCGGCGCGATATAATGGCTATATACATCGAAGTGCCTGCAGGAGGTGCCGTGTGCTGGAGCTAGCGGTGCTCGGGGTGCTCCACGACGATCCGATGCACGGCTATGAACTGCGTAAACGGCTCACCGGCCTGCTCGGAGCATTTCGCGCCTGCTCCTTTGGATCCCTGTACCCCACCTTGCGCCGTTTGCAACGCCGCGGCTTCATCATCGAGGACACCGAGCGGCCAGAGGACGCGCGGGACCTCCGCACCGGCCGGGGCAAGACCTGGTCACGCCGCGCCCGGCGGGTGTACAAGCTCACCGCGGACGGCAAGGAATACTTCGCCACCCTGCTGGCCGATGCCGGTCCGCAGACCTGGGAGGACGCCTGCTTCGGCGTGCACATGGCGTTCTTCTCGCGGACCCCCGCCGAAGTCAGGATGCGGATCCTGGAGGGCAGACGTCGCCGAGTCGAGGAACGTCGAGAGGGGCTGCGGGCCGCGCTCGCGCGGACAGGTGACCAGATCGACCGCTACACCCTCGAACTGCACCGCATGGGTCTGGACACCAGTGAGCGCGAGGTGCGCTGGCTCAACGAACTCATCGCCCATGAACAAGCGAACCCACCATCACACGATGACACCAGAAAGGTCAGACCATGACTGAAGGGCGCGTCGAGCGTCACGCCGGTCGGAGTATCCGGGTCGCCATTGTGGGCGTGGGCAACTGCGCTGCTTCCCTGATACAGGGTGTCCACTACTACCGCGACGCCGATCCCACTACCCGGGTACCTGGCCTGATGCACGTGCAATTCGGCGAGTATCACGTCGGCGACCTGCAGTTCGTCGCCGCGTTTGACGTCGATGCCAAGAAGGTGGGCCGCGACCTGTCCGAGGCCATCGTAGCCAGCGAGAACAACACCATCTCGATCTGCGACGTGCCTCCGTTGAGCGTCACCGTGGCGCGTGGGCACACGATGGACGGGCTGGGCGAGTACTACCAGGACATCATCACCGAGTCCGACGAGAAACCGGTGGACGTGGTCGACGTGCTGCGCGAGTCCGGTGCCGACGTGCTGGTGTCGTACCTGCCGGTGGGCTCGGAGGACGCGGACCGCTTCTACGCCCAGTGCGCGCTGGACGCCGAGGTGGCATTCGTCAACGCGCTTCCGGTGTTCATCGCCTCCGATCCGGAGTGGGCGCGCAAGTTCACCGCAGCCGGGATACCGATTATCGGCGACGACATCAAGTCTCAGGTCGGAGCCACGATCACGCACCGGGTGCTGGCCAAGCTGTTCGAAGACCGTGGAGTGGAGTTGGTACGCACGTATCAGCTCAACTTCGGCGGTAACATGGACTTCCTGAACATGCTTGAACGCAAGCGGCTGCAGTCCAAGAAGATCTCCAAGACCCAGTCGGTGACCTCACAGGTGCCGCACGAGATGGAGAAGGCGGCGGTGCATATCGGACCGTCAGACCACGTGCCGTGGCTTGATGACCGCAAGTGGGCCTACGTGCGGCTGGAGGGCCGGGCCTTCGGTGACGTGCCGCTGAACATGGAGTACAAGCTCGAGGTCTGGGACTCACCCAACTCCGCCGGTGTGATCATCGACGCGATCCGGGCGGCGAAGATCGCCATGGACCGGGGTATCGGCGGTCCGATCGTCTCCGCGTCGGCCTACTTCATGAAGTCGCCGCCGGAGCAGTACTCCGACTCCGACGCCTACCAGGCCGTTGAGGCGTTTATCCGCGGCGAGATAGACCGGTAGGACGGCATGATTGGCCCATGAGCTCCGATCGTGGTACCTGCGGCCAGCGGGGGGAGCCCTCGGCGAGCGACGGGGGGACTGCCGCGGAAGAGGACCAGCTCGCCCGGCAGCTCAGTGAGCTGGCCCGCGACCTGCAGGAGAAGCAATCACTACAAGACACCCTTAACGGCATCGCTCAGGCCGCGGTGGACAACGTGCCCGGAGCCCAGTTCGCTGGGCTGACCGTGGTCAAGGACCGTCGGGAGGTGCACACAGCGGCGTGGATCGGCGAATTGGTTCCCGCAGCCGATCAGGCGCAGTACGACACCGGACAGGGACCGTGCCTGAACTCCGTCTATGAGGAGATGACCGTCCGGGTGGCTGACATGCGCACCGAGCAGCGGTGGCCGGAGTTCGCCAAGCGAGCCGTCGATCTCGGCGTCGGCAGCATGCTGTCCATCCAGCTCTACGTCACCGGTGACAACCTCGGCGCCCTCAACTTGTACAGCGAGGCTGCCGAGGCATTCAACGACGAGTCCGAGCACGTCGGGTTGCTGCTCGCTGCGCACGCCGCCATCGCGATGGCCAGCGCCCAGCAGCAAGAGCAGCTGGTGCAGGCGATCACCACCCGCGATCTCATCGGGCAGGCCAAGGGCATTCTGATGGAGCGCCACAAGATTACCGCTGAGCAGGCGTTCACCCTCCTGATCCGGGCCAGCCAATTAACCAACACCAAGCTGCGCGACGTTGCCGAGCATCTCACCACCACCGGCGAGTTGGCGGCCAGACAGCGCCAATAGGCGCAATGTGCGCGCCGTGGGTTGCAGCGCCCGGTACTGGTTGCCTATTGTCGGTGCAAGGTTGAGCCACCAGCCGCTGCGGTCAGCACACCGGCGGGGTGGTCCCTGAGCCCCCGGCACGCACATCACACAGACGGGGGCGCCGACAATGGGCGACGACTCGAGGATTGGGCCGGTCCGCAACGGTCGTGGACCGATGTTCGGAGTGGAGGTCTGCTCGGATACCGGCCGCAGTCGGGTGGCTCTGGTCGGAGAGCTTGACCTGGCCAGCGCACCGCATCTGCAGCGGGTTCTCGATGAGCTGTGCCGGGATGGCTTTCAGGAGATCGTGCTCGACCTGGCCAGGCTGGACTTCCTCAGCGCCACCGGCCTGGAGGTGTTCGTCCGTGCCGATGACCGCCTCCGCGCCGCCGGTGGGCGACTCGTCCTCGATCGGCCTGGGCCCCGGGCCCGGCGCATCCTAGCGATCACCGAACTGGACACCGTCCTGACGATCCGGCCAGTGACCTCCGGCAGTCCCGACACTGCCGTCACCAGCGGGGTCCGCCAGGCGTCCTGACGGCCGAGGCCGGTGAGCGGTGTTGGCGGATCAGGTGAGCGAGCTGGCGGGCATCGGAGTTGGTCGAGTTCGCGGCCGTGATCTCCAGCGGCCTCAGCCGGTCGGTCACCCGTTTCGACTGCAGCCCGGTGGCCAGTGTCAGGGCGTCCCGACCGATCCGGACGCCGTGGTCGACGTCGCCTTGGCGTAGGTGGTTGGTGGCCAGTGCGGTGAGCATGAACGTCCGGCTGCGGCTCATCGATTCGTCG
>JALZDN010000107.1 GCA_030862525.1 Actinomycetota bacterium
AGGGCAGCACCGCTTCTGGTTCATGTGGGATGACCTCGTGCGTGGCGCGATCGGTGCGGTTGTCCTGGTGGACACCCGCCGGCTGGCTGATTGCTTTGCGGCGGTGGACTTCTTCGAGGATCGCGGCCTGCCTTACCTGGTGGGGGTGAACTGTTTCGATGGCGTGCTCAGCCACAGCGTCGAGGACGTCCGGGAAGCGCTGGCCATCGATCCCGCGATACCCATCATCCCGTGTGATGCCCGCGAGCGGGAGTCGACCAAGAACACGCTCATCGCGCTGGTGGAGCACGCCATGCGCAGATCGGTGGGCGCTCGCAACTGACCCGGGGTTGTTCCAGTAGCCCAGCGCCGACTGCGCTGGTTGAGAGACACGGTGAGTGTGTACGGGTCGCGAGCTGGGGGCGACGTCGAGTGTCGAGTTGGGAGAGTGCGCAGCGTGGCCGCCCATGAAGGCAGGGCAAGACCGCCCTCCGGCCGCTCCGGCGGTGTCGCGTTCCGTGACGAGATGACTGCACTGAACCTCCTTGGGGGTGATGGCGCTGCATCGCGCCTCGGCGGCCGGTGGCGGCTGCAAGACTGGCGGCTGCGCACCAAACTCACTGCGGTTCTGCTGCTGCCCCTGGTGCTCGCTGGAGTGCTCGGCGTGCTGCGGGTCACTGACCTGATGCGCCAGGCCAACGACCTCGCCGCAGTGATGCGGCAGGTCGTGTTCGCCCAGCAGGTCGGCCTAGCCGTGCACGACCTGCAAGGGGAACGGCACTTGGCGACCGCGGCGCTCGCCACCGATCGCCCTGCGGACCGGGCCGCGCTGCAGGCCCAATACCAGCGGGTGGACGCCGCCGTCACTATCTTGCGTACCGGGGACTTCAGCGCCGACGCGCTCGCCCCGGCCGCGGCGTACCGGGCTGCGCTCGGCCGGCTGTCCGGGCTGCCCGCTGTGCGGCAGACCAGCGACGAACGCAACGTGGCCACCGCCTACTCCAGTCTCATCGCGCCGCTGCTTGACCTGGACCGTAAAGTGCTTGATGGCATCCGCGACCCGTTGGCACGGCAAGCCGACGGCCTCAAGGCGCTCGCCGTCGCCAAGGAACAGGCCTCCCAGCAGCACGCAGTGATGCTCGCGGCGATCTTGTCCGGCGTTTTGGCCGCAGAGCAGCAGGCCACGCTGCGCACCGCCGAAGCCAGATTTGACGCCACTGTCGACGAGTTCCGCCTAGCCGTTCCTGGTTCGCAGCTCTTCGATGCCAGGGCGGTCGTCGATCGCAAACGGCTGCTGGATACCGCACTGGACCGGGCGGTGCGACGAGCACCGCTGCAAACCGGGCCTGCCGACTGGAACTCCGCTGCCGCCGGCACCGTTGAGGCCATCCGCCAGGGGGAGATCGCTCAGCTCAACGCCTTGCGGACGGCCACCGCGGCGCGCAGCGAGCAGGCGTCGCAACAGGCGCTGGTCAACGGCGCCGTGGTCGCTGCGCTGCTGGTGCTCGCCGTTGCGACGTTGCTTGTCGTGGTGCGCTCGCTGCTGCGACCGCTACGCACGCTGCGCACCGCAGCGTTCGACGTCGCCGACCGCCAGCCGCCGGAGGCGGTCGAGCAGCTGAGCAGCACCGACGGCACGTCCGGTCAGACGACTGTCGACCCGGTGCCGGTGCACTCCAGGGAGGAAGCCGGTCAGGTTGCCAGGGCGGTCGACACCGTGCACGCACAGGCAGTTCGGCTGGCAGCCGAGCAAGCCGTGGCGCGCAGCAACCTCAACGACACCTTCCTCAACCTGTCCGGGCGCAACCAGGATCTCGTTGACCGGCAGCGGCGGCTGATCGACGAGCTCCGCAGCAGGCAGCACGACCCTGAGCTGTTGAGCAGCCTGCTACAGCTCGATCGCCTTGCCGCCCGGATGCGCCGCCACAGCGACAACCTGTTGGTGCTCGCCGGCGGCACGCTGGCACAGAGATCCGAGGAGCGCGTGGCGGTCGTCGACGTGTTGCGTAGCGCGGTCTCCGAGATCGAGCAGTACCAGCGGGTGACCGTGCTTCAGCCCCCGGCGGCCATGGTGGCCGGCCCGGTCGTCAACGACCTGGTGCACCTGATCGCCGAGTTGCTTGACAACGCCGTCAATGCCGAGGCCACCAGCGGTGCGCACCAGCAGACCACGGTGACGCTGCGCAGCACGCTCACCGAGGACAAAGGCGTGCGGGTGGAGATCATCGACTCGGGGACCGGCCTGCCGCCGGCTGAACTGCAGGCGATCAACGACCGGCTCGCCTCGCCACCGGTGGTCGATGCGTCGGTCTCCCGGCAGATGGGTCTGTTCGTGGTGAGCAGGCTGGCTGCTCAGCACGGCATCACAGTTCGGCTGCGCCAGCGCCTCGGCCAGATCGGGATCACCGCAGCGGTGTCGCTGCCCTCCTTCGTGGTGTCGATCGATTCCCGACCGTCGAATGGCTCCCGACTTTCGAACGACAGGGCTCCCGAGGGGCTGGCCACTACCGAGTGGAGCGGGGTCGACGCGCCGCTGCCGCTGCAGGTGTCGGTGATCGACGAGGCCGTCGCGGCGGATTTGTTCAGCCCTGCCTCGATCGGAATCGTGACCTCACCCCCCAGCAGCTCGCGCACTGCTGAGCAGGAGTGGCGGGAGCTTTTCGACGACGACCGGTCCCGGTCCCAGTCCCAGTCCCCGCTCGAGCCGCTCGCCGGTCAGCGAGCGGGGGATCGGTTAGATCCCCTGGCGAGTCCGCTGCCGCTGAGCAGCGCCGCGGCAACCGAGCAGCCGCAGGAGGTCCGCGAGGAGATCTTCGAGATGGTCTCTGCCTGGTTCCGTGAGCGGCAGTCGGCGTCGGCAAGCAACGGTGACACCACCGAGATGGCCGCGCAGTCGAACGGGGTCTCGAGCACCAACGCGCACGAGTGGCGGTCCCCGTTGGACGAGGAGTGGCAAGCCGCGCAAGCGCTGGCCACTCCAGTCGACAACGGCGTCACCACTGCTGGGCTACCCAAGCGACAGCCGCTGGCCCATCTTGTGTCCGGCGCGGAGGGCATCGGCCGTTCCATTCCGGCCTCAATGCCTGCTGTCGCGGTCCGCGTTCCGGATGATGTGCGTGGCCGGCTGAGCAGATACCAGCACGGATTGCGCGTCGGGCGCCACGCCCGCATCGGCCCTGACGACCAACCCACCATGACAGACACCCTGCAGGGACGTATCGAGGAGGATCAGTAGTGACGACAGCAGTGCCACAGCATCCGGTCCAGCCCGGCCAGTTCGGCTGGCTGGTGGACAGCTTCGTAGAGCGGGTGCCCGGTGTGGCACACGCTGTCGTCGTCTCCGCCGACGGACTGCTCCTCGTCGCGTCATCGGGATTGCCCCGGGATCGCGCCGATCAGCTCGCCGCGGTTACCTCGGGTCTGGTGAGCCTCACCCAGGGCGCGGCGCGCTGCTTCGAGGCGGGCGGCGTGATCCAGACCGTCGTGGAGATGGAGCGGGGCATCGTTTTGACCATGGTCATCAGCGACGGTTCCAGCCTGGCCGTGCTGGCCTCGCCAAGCTGCGATATCGGCCTGATCGGCTATGAGATGACCTTGCTGGTCGATCGGGCAGGCAAGCTGCTGACCCCCGAACTACGCGCACAGCTGCAGGGCGCTGCGCGCACGTGAGTGGAGTAGGGATCCGGCGCCGGAAAAACGCCAGCAGGTGCCACCTGGCGCCTCAGTCCTGGGTGATCGCCGCAGAAGTGATTCGGTGCAGCGGGAAGCGTCGCAGCTCACCCCGTGACCGGTCGAACCCCTCCAACACGCCACCTCCTACGCTCACCGGCCGCACGATCCGCTTGCTGGCCACGCCGTGGGAGTCCACATAGCCGATCCATACATTGCTGCCGGCGTCGGCGGCGCCCTGCAGCAGCTCCAGCGTGTCACCGGTGGAAGCCCCCCCGGTGACCACTGCGGGTCCGCGTGGGGTGGAGGCCGCGGCGTCCCCGGCTCGTATCCCTCGAATCAGTGCGGCGAGCTGCTCCGAAGAAGGTACGGTCGGCACGAAGGGCACCGAAGACACCGTGGCACGGCGCGTTGCGGAAGGCCGGACCCTGGCCCGGCGATCCACAGTGTGCAGCGCAACCACCTGACCGTCGGCGCCCTCGGCGACCGGGGTGAAGCCGGCGCCACGCACCTCATCGAGCAGCGGACCTAGCGCCAACGGGCTGACCAGCACGGTGGGAGCTATCCTGCGCAGTCCGCAGTGAGCGGCCACCGGATGTGCCAGGAGCTCTGCCAACAGCACAGTGTCGTCGCAACGCAGGAATGCGGCCACGGTGCCACCGCGCAGCCGCCCGTGTCGACGGGCCACATCGTCGATGAGGTAACTCAGCGACTGCGGCACCGGAGTACGGGATCGGGTTCGGAACAGCTCGTGCAGGTCGGTGGCGCTGCGGCCGACGTCCAAGGCTCGGCGCACGGTATCCTCGGTCACCCGGTAGACGGTGGCGCCGCCGGCTGACTCCACGTCGGCCACCAGTCCGATCTCCCTGGCCAGCTCGGGCTCCAACGGTCCTGGCGCCACCACGGTGCGGTCGGCCTGGACCAGCACGTGGTCCACCGGCTCGGGCAATGCGGCCTCGAGAACGGCCGCCGCCGCGCCCGCGCTGTCGCGCAGCAGCGCCCGGCCGGGCGATGACAGCGCGCCCAGCGCGAGCACGCCAAGCACGGTGGCCTCCCGGACCGTCCAGCTGACCATCTCGTCGCGCCGCCGGTCACCCCGACGTGGGGCCCGCCAGGCAAGCACTGCGGCGAGCTCGTCGGACCGCTGGATTCCGCTACCGGCAGGCAGCTCAGCGAGCACGTCGAGGACCCGGCGGCGCTGCGCCGCGGCGCGTGGCTGACGTAACTCCTCAGACAGCGCTGCCAGCGGCCGGTCCTTGTCATCACGAATCCCGGCCAGTCCCGGCAGTCGAGCCAGCTCGAGCCACGCATCGGCCAGCATCGCCCAGCGCCTCTCGGGTCGTGCAGCGAGCCAGGAGTCGACGGCGACAGTGGGTAACCACAGTGTCCCGTCGGCGCCCTCATCGGACCCGGTGACCAGTCCAGCCGCGACGGTGACCTCGGCAAGCAGCGCCACCGTCGACTCGTCGACGTCCACCTGCCGCGCGGTTCGCCGCATGTCGCGGGTGCCCAGGCCGCCGGAGCGCAACGCAGCGGGTGGTTCCCGCGACCATTCAGAGAGCAACTTCTCGGTATGCCGCAGCAGATCGAGCACCGCTCCGGCGGCCGTCGAGTCCACCATGGACGGGTCGCGCTGCCGCGTGGACAGTGCCGGTTCCTCCAGCTCAATAGGCCCGAGCGGTTGGTTCCCGCGCAACGCCAGGCCCACCTGTGCGGGCAACTCGACGGTGCCCGAGTCGATCCGGCGCAGCAGCCCGCGGGCCAGCAGGCGCTGCACCGGAGTGCGGGCTCGGCTCAGCGCAAGCACCTCGGCGGCATCCCGGGTCGTGCCCACCGGCGGCCCGGCGGCCAGGGTCCGCAGCACACCCAGCTCGTCCTCGGCGAGCTCGGCGAGGGCAGCGCCGATGTCAACGCCGACGAGATCCGCGGCGGGACGGCCCAACCCAGCAGGATGTGGACCGATGACCTGGCGCACCGCCGGAGTCACCGTGAGCGCCGCATCGTCGCCCCAGATCAGCGCGCGGCAGCGCAGCGCATCCAGGGCCTGCTGGGTCCGGCGGGCGGTGACGTCCCGGCCGAGCAGGCCCACGACGTTCGGGCGGCTCACGGGTTCAGTGTCGGCGCCGGCTACCACCAGCGCCGAGAGCACGGCCAACGTGAATCGATCCAAGTCTTCGCACGCCCGGGCGACCGATGCCTGGATCCCGGCTCGGGTGGCCAGCACCGTCGAGTCAGGTGGAGCTGGCACGGCGAGGTCCGGACGGGCCCGTAGTAACGCGGCCAGCGTGGCGTCGTCCCGGGAGCGTAGCCAGTCGGCCAGTGCAGTGCTGGGCATCCCATCCACGGTATCGAGAGCCCAGGGCGCGTCATCTGGCGCACTAGTCACATGGACGTGGGGCACATTGGACGCGGACACATCGGGCACAATGGAGCCCACCGAGCGAGGAGGAGCTGTGGCCAAGCGCACCGACCGCATCGACCCAACCTGGCCGAGTTGGTCGGAGGAGGACCATCCGGTCAGCGAGCTCGCTGCCCCGATCCAGGGTGCGCTGTCCCCCTTTGGCGAGGTGGCCTTCCCGCTGCCGGCCGACCAGCTCCCTTACGAGCACCCACACACCGAGATCAACCGGAGCGACAGCCCTTAGCCGGGCGCCCAGGGCCCCGGGCCCCCCACAGGGCGCCTCAGAGGCGCCGGTTCGGATCCGTTAGGGTCCCGTCACCGCGCGGCCGGAGCGTCGTTGGGTCAGCGTGGGTCGCCCGATCGGGGAGGGCGAGTCAGCAAGGTCCGCTCGTCCTACACCAGAAGAGGCTATGGCTCAGCGTCCCGGATCTCCCCGCCTGCGCGATCGTCCTTACCTGATTACCTGCGCGCTTGCCGGAGCCGTCGCGATGGTGCTGGCAATCGTGGCGGTGGCATTCCTGGTTCCCCTCGGGGGCGGCGGGAGTGGCGAGGCCGGCAAGGCCGCGCTGCGGCCCCCGGTGACCGCGCCCGCGACCACCACAATCCCGCCGGCGGCCGTCCCGTCAGATCTCACAGCTCTGCCCCTGAGCACCACCTACACCGTTGTCGACGGGGCGCCGCTGGACACCGGGCCTCCGGTCCCCACCGACGGCACCGTGGTCCACCCACGGCGCGAAGTTGTGGTGTATGCCGCCCCCGGCGGTGCGCCGATCGCCAGGATGACTCCCCAGCAGCTCGGCGACACCTGGTTGCCGGTGATCGCTCAGCAACCCGGCTGGGTGCAGGTGCTGCTGCCCTCACGACCCAACAACTCGGCCGGCTGGGTAACCGACGATGCACTCGATCGGGCGGTCACCCCGTATCTGATCCGGGTACACCTTCGTTCCCTCAATATGGAGCTGTTCTGGGGGGAACGCCGGCTGGGTGAGTGGCCGGTGGGGATCGGCAAGAAGGCGGCTCCCACTCCGGTGGGGCGGACCTTCCTGCTCGGCTCGTTCACTGACCCGAAGCAGAGCTACTCCCCGGTGATCCTGCCGCTGGGTACTCACAGCCCGACGCTGGACAGTTTTGGTGGCGGCCCGGGAACCGTCGCGATCCACACCTGGCCCACGGCCGACGTCTTCGGTACCCAATCCAGCGATGGATGCATCCGGGTTCCGGCGGACGCGCTGAACATGTTGACCGAGGTTCCGCTGGGAACGCTCGTGCTCATCGACGAGAACTGAACAAACGAGAGGACAGCACACGTGAACAGTAGGAAGCTCGCCGGCGCCAGTGCTGCCAGCGTCGGTGCTGCCACCGCCGTGGTGGCCCTGCTGCTGGGGACCGTGTCCGGTAACGCTGGTGAAGACACCACCGCTTCGGCCTTTGGGCTCAAGGTAGAGGGTCTCCTTGACATCGACCCGACGCCGTATGTCGACGCTCCACCCGACGATAGTGAGGCCCTTCTGGAGGTGCCGGGGGAGGACTCGGACGTCCTCAGTATAGCGCTGCTCAAGGTCAGAGCTCAGGACTTCCGGTCCTCGGCGACGGCTGTCGACGTGAACATCCTCGGGATTGAGGCCGAGCTCATCGAGGCAAAGTGTGAAAACGGTGAGGGCGATTCATCAATCCTCGGCGGGGACAGCGGCAATGGCACGTCGCTGCCGTCGGATCCGTTCGAGGGCCAGGAGCTGGACCTCTCGCCGATCCTCTCGATCGAGTTCAACCGCCAGGACCGGGATGGTGACAAGCTCACCGTTGATGCTCTCGTGGTCAAGCTGCTGCCCGGTGACAACATCGGGACTGTGATCCAGCAGAAGGACCTCGACCTTCTCAAGAAGGTTGCGCCCAAGAACCTGAAGGTCCCGACGACGATGCAAGAGGTGAAGTCGGAGCCCGGCACTCCGGCCAACCCGGCGGAGACTGGTGCTCCGGCCAACCCGTCGGAGTCGGGGCCTGCGACTGTCGGAGACCTGGCCAAGAAGCTCCAGTCGCTCAACCCGAACCTGGTGCCCAAGGCCGATGGTGACGATGACGCGCTGCTAGAGATCATCGTGTCGTCTGCCAGCTGCCGGGAAGACCGCAAGAAGGATGACAAGCCGGAGGAGGCGCCGAAGCCGAAGCCGGTGGAGGCCGACCTGCCGGTCACGCACTGATCTGATCGACGCATTCCCGACAGGGGGCTGGCACGCATCGCGTGCTGGCCCCCTTCGTCGTACTCCCAAGTCACCGGAGCCGTCTGCCGCCCGATGACCTGATGCAACCCCGGCCGTAGGATCAACTGGGTGAGCTCTCAACGACGACTGACCCACGTCGACGATCGCGGTGCGGCCCGGATGGTCGACGTCTCGGATAAGCAACCCTCCGCGCGGGAGGCGGTGGCCTCCGGTGTCTTCCGCACCACCGAGGAGGTGGTGCGTCTGCTGCGCGCTGAGCAGCTACCCAAGGGCGATGCACTGGCCACCGCACGCATTGCGGGCATCATGGCGGCCAAACGGACGCCCGACCTCATCCCGCTGTGCCATCCCCTCTCGCTGTCCGGGGTGACCGTGGACCTGCACCTCTCAAGTTCCGAGGTTCAGATCACTGCCACGGTCCGGACCACCGACCGCACCGGTGTGGAGATGGAGGCGCTCACCGCGGTGGCCGTGGCCGGGTTGGCGTTGCACGACATGGTCAAGGCAGTCGACCCCGCCGCGGTGCTCGACGCGGTGCGGGTGGAGCGCAAGGAAGGCGGCAAGACCGGGCTGTGGACGCGTCAGGAGAACCGATGACAACAATGACCCGCCGCGCCGTGGTCGTGGTGGCTTCCAACCGTGCGGCCGCTGGCGTGTATCCCGACCGCACCGGTCCAGTCATCGTCGACTGGCTGTCCGAGCGTGGTTATCAGACCCCGGATCCCGTGGTGGTACCAGACGGATCGCCGGTACGCGACGCCGTCGCGGTAGCGGTGGCCGACGCGGTCGACGTGGTGCTGACCACCGGCGGCACCGGGATCAGTCCCACCGACCGCACACCGGAGGCCACTGCGCCGCTGCTGGACCGGAGCCTGCCTGGATTGGCCGACGCGATCCGCTCGGCTGGATTGCCTCAGGTGCCCACCGCGGTGCTGTCGCGCGGGTTAGCTGGCGTGGCCGGGCGCACCCTGGTGGTCAATCTGCCCGGCTCCACCGGTGGAGTCCGGGACGGCCTGGGGGTCCTCGCGGAGGTTCTTGATCACGCCGTCGAGCAACTGCACGGCGCCGACCATGTCGGGAGCGGCACCGGTGAACCTGCTAGCGCTGCCCATGGCCATGCTCGCAACCGTGAGGAGCCGGTGCCCGTAGTGCCGGGCGAGGTGCTGCGGGCGGTGGTCACCGAGGATTCGCTCGACGTCGAGGAGCATGCCCGCTTGGTCGCCCGCCCGGACGCCGGCGCAGTGGTGAGCTTTTCCGGCGTGGTCCGTGACCATGACGACGGCCGGAAGGTCCGCGCATTGGAGTACTCCAGTCATCCCGGGGCTCCAGATGTGATCGCCCGGGTGGCGGCCCAGATCGCGGTGACCCATCCAGAGGTACAGGCGCTGGCCGTCAGCCATCGGATCGGACCACTGGCGATCGGCGACTCAGCGCTGGCCTGTGCGGTATCAGCGGCTCACCGTGCGGAGGCTTTCGCGGCCTGCGCGGCGCTGGTCGACGAGGTCAAACTGCAGCTACCCATCTGGAAACGACAGGAGTTCCCCGACGGCTCGGAGGAATGGGTCAATTGCCCGTGAGCTCGAAGGCCGGTGCCGGTCTCAGCCGCCGGCAAATGGGGGCAGGACGTCCAGCTCGGCACCGGGCCGTAGCGGCGTAGTGCGGTCCCGCACCGCGACCGAATCAATGAGGAAGCTGCAGGCGGCCAACACCTTGTGCAGTGCCTGCCCATGCCGGCTGGCGATGGCTTCCAGAACGTCGGCAACCGTGGCGCCGTCGTCGACATCGACGTCCTCACTGGGCAGGCCCGCAGCGGCACGTGCCGCCGCGAAGTACCGCACGGTCACCACGGTCAGCCTCCGATCGTGCTCATCGGGCGGGTGGGTGCAACGATGTCCGGATCGTCAATACCAGGCCCGGCCGCCTTGCGCCACATTGTCGTGCGCCATAGGCCGGCCAGCTCACCGTCATCGGCTCCGGAGCGCATTGTCCCCCGCAGATCCGTTTCACTTTGAGAGAATAGGTAGGAGCGTAGCTGCCCGTCGGCGGTAAGCCTGGTGCGGTCAGTCCTTCCGTGGGCATGCAATAGGTGCAGCACAAGTTGCACCGGTCGGTGAGCGAGACCCGCAGTTCAGTGGCCACACGGCCGAATTTGTCCAGTAGTCCTGGATGGCCCGGGCGGGTCGGGTCGGAGTCGTTCGCTAAGCGGACGACCGTGATACCGAGCAATACGGAAGTCATCTACTTCAGACTACCTGCGATTTACCCAACGAGCCGCTGGCTCAGCCAGATCGGGCGACCGAACGGCCGCAGAGTCGTCCGCGGATGCGGGTGAACATGCCGTGCAGGAAACGCCGCCGACACGTAGTACACAAAAGCCGGACACGACGTGCATGAGGGCCGGACATGCGGGCGGGACGCGCGGGTCGGACCTGCGGACGGTGATGTCGAGCACGCCAGCGTTGCCGGGAGGAGATTGCCGTGACCGCTGTGCCTGCGCTCCCGTCTTATGTTTCGGGCGTCTCGGAGTTCCCGCTGCTGGGCGACACCGTTGGCGACAACGTCGACCGCACGGTTGGGCGTACGGCGACCGCGAGGCGCTGGTGGATTGCTCCAGCGGCCGCCGCTGGACCTACTCGCGGCTGCGTGTCGACGTCGACGCGTTGGCGCACGGGCTGCTGGCCGTGGGTATCGGCGAGGGGGATAGGGCCGGTATCTGGGCGCCGAACTGCCCGGAGTGGCTGCTCACCCAGTACGCCACCGCGAAGATCGGCGCAATTTTGTCAACAGCAATCCGCATACCAGACCAGCGAATTGGAGTACGTGCTCAACCAGGCGGGGATCCGGATGCTGATCGCCGTGGAGTCTTGAAGGCCTGCGACTACGCCGCAATGATCGCCGAGGTGCACCGCGCTGTGCCACGTTGCAACGAGTGGTTCCGATCGGTTCCCCCGAGTGGGATGCGCTGTCGGATTCTGACGGTGATGCGTCGCTGCTTGCCGATAAGCAGGCGACACTGTCCCCGACGACCCGGTGCCGCTCTACCACTGCTTCGGCATGGTCATGGGCAACCTTGCCGCCACCACACATGGCGCCTGCCTTGGTGTATCCAGCGCCGTCATTCGAGCCGGCGGCGACTCTGTCGGCCGTCGCGCAGCAGGGGTGCACCTCGCTGTATGGGGTGCCCACCATGTTCATCACTATGCTGGCCGATACCGGCTTCGAGTCGTACGACCTCTCGTCGCTGCGGACCGCGATCATGGCGGGCTCGCCGTGCCCGGTGGAGGTGATGAATCAGGTTGTTCAGCGGATGGGCATGACCGAGGTGACCATCTTCTACGGCATGACCGAGACCTCCCCGGTGTCCACCCAGACCCGGACGGACGACACGCTGGGCCGACGGGTGCGCACCGTCGGCCGGGTGCACCCGCATCTCGAGGTAAAGATCGTCGATCCGGACACCGGTCTGACAGTGCCGCGCGGTACTCCAGGCGAGCTCTGCACTCGTGGTTACTCGGTGATGCTGGGTGGCTGGGAGCAGCTGACGAGGCCGAGGTGATCGATCGGACCCGCTGGATGCACACTGGCGACATCGCGGTGACGGACTCCAGGATTACCTCAACATCACCGGTCGGATCAAGGACATGGTCATCCGTGGCGGCGAGAACATCTATCCGAGGGAGATCGAAGAGTTCCTGTACACCCACCCGGTCACCGGCAAGGTCCGCAAGGTGGAGATGCGTGAACGGCCCGATGCCGTGGCCGATCTGGACGCCTCGCTGCAGGCGGCGCTGGTCGGCCAACGGGAGATGGAGCTCTACTTGGTGGGGCGGCGCGACCGGGGGATCGTCCAAGCCCGCCGTGCGGTCGAACTGGCCGACCCGCGAGCCGAATCGCGTCCCGAGTCGCAGACGCGGTGCACCTTGCGCTGGGCGGGTTGTGCCCCGACGTGCAGTACCACATCTATGATCGCGGCCGCCTCGTGGGCAGGGCGGATCTCGCCTTCCCCGAGCACCGCTCGCCGTCGAGTACGACGGGGTGTGGCACGGTGCCGCTGCACGTCGGGCAGGACCGCGATCGGTTGAATCACCCTGCACGCCGCGGGCTGGGACGTCGTCTTCGGCACCGCGCAGCACCTTCGCGAGCCTCGTCGTCTGGTATACCTTCCGCGCGGCGTTGGAGGCGTGCCAAGCCGCGTGAACACACAACGATAAGCACCCATGTCGCCCGTCCGGGGCCGCCAACGACAGCGACAAGCATCCATAGTGGCCGGAAAGAACGCCCGAAATGTGGCTGGAGGTCGTAAGGTGGAAGCTACGCGTCCCGGGTGCGCTCGGGGCGCGTTCGGCTTGCTGGTCGCGCACTCCCGGCAGGCGGTATTCCACGAGGGAACGGTGAGGTCAGTGCCGACCGGCAAGGTCAAGTGGTACGACGCGGGCAAGGGCTTCGGGTTCGTCACCCAGGACGGCGGCGCCGACGTCTACGTGCGGGCCGCCGCGCTACCAACCGGGGTGACCGACCTCAAGGCTGGACAGCGGGTCGAGTTTGGGGTGGCCGATGGGCGGCGCGGCCCGCAGGCCCTGTCGGTGCGGTTACTGGAGCCGCCGCCGTCGGTGGCGGAAGCTCGGCGACGGCCGGCCGAGGAGCTGCACGGCCTGATCGACGACATGATCAAATTGCTGGAGTCGCGGGTACAGCCAGACCTGCGTCGCGGCCGCTACCCCGACCGTCGCAACACCAAGCGGGTCGCGGAAGTGGTGCGGGCCGTCGCCAGCGAGCTGGATCCGTGACCGGGCATCAGCAATGTCTGTCAGGTCTGCTGGTCGACCCGGCGGGTGGCCGGGTACTTGTGCAGCGGGGTGCTCACGCCGAACCCGGGAATCAGTGACGATCCGCGCCGGATCAGCATGGTCTGCGCCAGCCCCAAGCCCAGCAGCGCCGATACCGAGGCGAACCCGATCCAGTAGACGGGTGGCAACAGCACGCCCAGCGCGCCGCCGAGCACCCAAGCCATCTGGAGCACTGTCTCGGACCGGCCGAACGCAGAGGCGCGGGAGGCCTCCGGCACACCCCGCTGGATCACCGCGTCCAGGCAGACCTTGGCGATCGCGCTGCCGGTCGCTGCCACCAGGGCGGTGACCGCCGCGACGGCGATTCCCGGCACCAGTGCAGCGAGCACCGCCATCGTGAGCCCGGCCGCCACGCAGCTGAGGATGGCCTGATCAGGTTTGCCGAAGTGCATCCGGGCCCCGACCGCGTTGCCGAGGAAGCTGCCTGCCCCGGCGAGCGTCCCGACGACGCCGAGCAGCAGCAGCTGCCGTCCCGGCGAGCCCTCGGTCTGCGCCTTCACCGCGAACGCCACGAACAGTGTGAGGAACCCGGTGAGCACCCGCACGGTCCCGTTGCCCCACAGCGCGACGACCACATGACGGCCCATCGGCTGTCGGCGTCGGGCAGTGGTGTCGGTGGTCTCAACCCCCAGCGAGGCCGGAATCTCCCCCTCGGTCACCTCGACCCAGGACGGGATGAGCAGACAGAGGGCTGTCCCCGCCAGGCAGACCACCGCGGTGAAATACAGCGCCCCCGCCGAACCGGTCAGCGCCGCCACCCCGGCGGCGGCCGCACCCGACACCCCACCGGCGACCAGCCCGAACACGGTGAGCCGCGAGTTGACCTTCACCAGGGTGATCTGAGGTGGGTGCAGTCGTGGGGTCACCGCCGCCTTGAGCACGCCGAAGGACCTGGTCAGCACCATGAAGCCCAACGCTGCTGGGTACAGCAACCAGTCGTTAACGTGCGTGGCCATCACGATCAGCAGCAGACCGCGGCCGGCGAACGACAGCGACATCGCGACCCGCCTGCCGTGCTGCAGCCGGTCCAGCAGCGGACCGATCACCGGGGTGACCACCGCGAATGGTGCCACCGTGATCAGTAGGTACAGCGCCACATTGGCCCGGCTCTGCGCGGTGGCGGCCGCAAAGAACAGCGTGTTGGCCAGTGCAATGGCGATGGCCGCGCTGGCCGCATAGTCCGCCATCGTCGCGTAGGTCAGCGAGGACAGCCCGGATCGCCCGGCACCGTCGGCCGTGGTGGCCTGGTGGAACCGCCGCACGCCACCTCCGACCAACTGCCGGCTCCGCCAGGCAGCCACCCGGGTGACGGTGAGCTTGCGCGGGTGCGGCGGGCCACTTGATTCGGGCACCGGAGCCCTCGTCGAGTCGTCTGCTGGAGGCGGGACATACCGATCGCTGGGTGGCCAGCGGCTGGCGCCCCGGTCGCCCCACGGTGGCGGCGGTGGCGCCGGTACCCAGGCAGGGGACGACGGTGGTGCGGCGTCGGTCGGGCTGCGACCGTGGTCACCGGGCATCCAGCGTCGCCCGCGGCCTACCCGACGAGCGCCCCGGGAGCCGGGATTCTCGCCGCTGGATGGGGATGCGGGCCGCTTCACGTGCCCATCCTGCACCACCGGGGGCGCCTGAAGGCCACGCCCCGCGCCCGATCAATTGGGCGCCATCAAGAGGGGACGAAGCGAACCCGGAACAGTGACGGCCAGTTCTTGCCGGTGATGAGGAACTCGTCGGTGCCCGGGATCGCTGCGATGCCGTTGAGCACGCTCGAGGCGGACTGCGGCGACGCGCTGAGCAGACCGGACGCGTCGACCACGCCGGTCACGGCGCCGGTGCCAGGGTCGATCTGCAGGATGCGGTCGTCCTGATAGATGTTGGCCCAGACCACCCCGCCCGCGCACTCCAGCTCGTTGAGCTTGCGCACCGGTTCGCCGTCGAGGCGCACCATCACCTGACCGGTGGAGGCGAAGGTCGTCGGGTCCCGGAAGGTGAGCCGATCGGAGCCGTCGCTCATCACCAGCCGGTCTCCGTCGTGGCACAGGCCCCAGCCCTCGCCGCGGTAGCTCACCCGCCGGCGCTCGACCAGGGTTGCCGGATCACGCTCGATCGCCGTTCCGCTGATCCAGGTCAGCTGCCACAACCGATCACCGGTCACGGTGAGCCCTTCCCCGAACAGGGGCGCGGGCAGCGCCGTCTCCCGCAGCACGGCAGCGTTGGACAATGCGGTGGCCCGTACCCGGGACTGTCCTACCAGCCCGCTGCCCTCGTAAAGCACCCCATCCTGGATCTCCAGACCCTGGGTGTACATCGTCGTGTCGTGCGGGAGCGTGGCCAAGACCTGCACGCGCAGCGGCTTCGTGGCCGACTGTGTGGTGCCGCCGGCCAGGACCACCGTCCACAATCCCGCAGCTGTCAGCACTGCAGCCGCCAGCCCGGCGGCGGTCGCAATGGGCCGCATGGGTGCAGCGTCGCACAGACCTACCGGCCGGGTCATCGGTGCGGAGTGCCGGTGCGGCACAATCAGGGGGTGACCGATATCACCGAGGCAGGCTCCGACCTCATTGAGGCCGTCGAGTTGGCCCGGCAGGCGGCGCAGGCTGAGGCGGGCGACAGCCTGGTGGGCCAGCAGGTGGAAACGCAGATCGAGGACGGCGGAGCGGTCACCCACCTGTTCGAGGCTGGATTCCCCGGCTACCGCGGCTGGCGCTGGGCGGTCACGGTGGGCTCCGCAGGCCCGGCAACTCCAGTGACCGTCAGCGAGGTGGTACTGCTGCCCGGTCCGGACGCATTGGTCGCGCCGGCCTGGGTGCCCTGGACCCAGCGGGTCCGGGCGGGCGACCTCGGGGTAGGCGACCTGCTGCCGACCGACCCGGATGACCCGCGGCTGGTTCCCGGCTATCTCATCGACGATGACCCGCCGGTGGAGCTGCTCAGCCCGGAACTCGGTCTGGGCCGACCCCGGGTGTTGAGTCGAGAGGCGCGCCTCGCGCTGCTGCAACGATGGCACGACAGTGACCGCGGTCCCGACTCGGAGATGGCCCGCAGCGCTCCCGATCGATGCGTGAGATGTGGCTTTTACCTTCCCCTTGGCGGCCTGCTCGCCGCGTCCCTCGGCGTCTGCGGCAACGATCTGGCTCCGGCCGACGGGCAGGTGGTGCACGCCGAGTTCGGTTGCGGGGCGCATTCTGAGGTTCAGGTGGATACCACTCCCAGCATTCCGGTGGCCGAGCTGGTCTACGACGACGCCGAGCTGGAGATACTGACCTGAACGCCGATCCGTTCGGCACTGCAGCGCTGCGCGAAGGGGTACTCGCTGCCTGGCGTGGGTCCCCGACGCGATTCCGGGAGGACGCCAACACCGAGTCCGACCTCGCCGGGCTCGGTTACGCCGACCGGTTGCTGGTCGAGCTGGCGCAGAACGCCGCCGACGCCGCCCAACGTGCAGAGGTGCGCGGGCATCTCCGGGTCAGCGTCGAGGACGGCGAGCTGCGAGCCGCGAACACCGGTGCGCCGCTGGACTCCGCTGGGGTGACCGCGCTGGCCGCACTGCGCGCCTCGGCTAAGCGCGACGGTGGCAGTGTCGGTCGGTTCGGGGTGGGTTTCGCGGCGGTCCTCGGGGTGACCGACGCGCCGCAGCTGATCTCCCGCTCCGGCGGGGTGGCATTCTCCGCGCAGCGCACGGCCGCTGCGGTGGCCGACGACCCGGCGCTGCGCGCTGAGCTGCACCGCCGTGGTGGTCAACCCCCGGTGCTGCGGTTGGTATGGGCCGTTACCGGTGATCCGCCACCGGGGTTCGACACCGAGGTCCGGTTGCCGCTGCGTCCCGGAATCGACCAGGACGCGCTGCTTGCGGCGTTCGCGGATGAGGCCGCTGACCTGCTGCTGGCGTTGCCGTCGCTGCACCGCATCGATATCGGTGATCGGGCACTGTGCCGCGAGGGGGAGGACCCGGTGCTGATACGCGACGGTCCCCGGCTACGCCGGTGGCGGGTGGTGCGCCGGACCGGTCTGCTGCCCGCTGCCGCACTGATCGGCCTCGGCGCCGAGGCCCGACCGGAGTGGAGTTTGTGCTGGGCACTGCCGGTCGGCCCAGACGGCGTCCCGTTACCGCTGGCGGGTGAGGTGTTGCACGCGCCAACCCCCACTGCGGAGCGGCTTACCCTGCCCGCTCGGCTCATCGGTACGGTTCCCGTCGACTCATCGCGGCGACATGTCCACCTCGGTCCGGCCGCCGATCTTTTGTTGCACACCGCCGCGCAGGCGTACCCGGAGCTAGCCGGTGTGCTGGCGTTAGATCAGCGCACCGCGCTGGTGCCGGTGCCCGGGTTCCCGGCCGGGGAGATCGACGCGGCGCTACGCGAGGCGGTACTCGAGGCGCTGCGACACGCCCGATGGCTGCCCGACGCAGCGGACGGGCAGGCCGTTCCCGCCGAGGCCCTGGTGCTCGACGTGCCGTTGCCTGAGCTGGCCGAGGTGCTTGCCGACGTCACGCCCACTCTGCTCGACGCCGAGCTGGCCGCGCCCCGGCACGCCGCTGCGCTCGCCGCACTCGGGGTGACCCGGTTGCGTCCAGCGGCCATCGCCGAACTGCTGGCTGGGCTGGACCGGCCACCGTCGTGGTGGCGGAGTTGCTATGCGGCATTGGCCCCACTGCTCGATGCCGATCCGGCGGCCCGCGAGGAGCTCGGTGCATTGCCGGTGCCACTAGCCGACGGGCGCACGGTCACCGGCCCGCGTGGCGTGCTGCTGGGTGACGTTGACGGCCCTGTGTTCGTTGACGGCGTTGTATCCACCGAGTTGCGGTTGGTGCACCCCGACGCCGTGCATCCGCTGCTGGAGCGGCTCGGAGCCCGTCCGGTCGGTCCCTCGGAACTGCTGGATGCGCTACGCCCGGCGATCGAGTGCAGCGTCGATGACGCCGAAGACGGCCTCGACGTCACCGGACTCGCCCGCGCGGCGCTGTCGCTAGCCGAATCGGCCGGCGCCGAGCCTTGGCTGGGTGCGTTAGCGCTGCCCGACGACACCGGTGCGCCGCGGCGCGCCGACGAGCTGGTATTGCCCGGTGGGGCGTTACGGGAGCTACTCGCCGCCGACGCGCCGCTGGGCGTGCTGGACCCTGCCGTTGCTGCCGAATACTCGGCTGCGGCGCTGCGTGCGGTTGGAGTGCTGGACTCGTTCGCCGTGCTCGACGATCCGCACCCGCAGCGCCCGGACCATGAGCTGGACGATGAGGAGCTGTGGTGGGCCCAGACCGGTGGTGACCCGCCCGCACCAATGCTCGCCGTCCGGGACCTGGACCTCATCGACGACGGGTGCTGGCCGGCCGCGCTGCGCCGGATCGCCGCTGATCCCGCGGGTCTCGCCGCACTGCGCCAGCCCGGCGGGTACACCGGATGGTGGCTGGCCCGGCACGCCCGGTTCGGCGGTTATCCGCCGCCGAACTGGCGGCTTGCCGGGGCTGTCGCGCTGGAAGGCCTCTACGACGTGGTCCCGGTGTGCGACATCGACGAGGCGCTGCTTGCCGCCGCCGGGGTGCGCACCACGCTGGGCATCACCGGGGCCGCCGACGCCACAGATCTGTTGGCACGCCTGGCCGACCAGGCCCGCACGGTCACCCCCGCTGTGGTGCACGCCGCGCACGCCGCGCTGGCCGGTGCGCAACTCGCCCCGGCGGAGCTTGAGCCCCCGGTTCGGGTACGGGCGGTCACCGGGGATGTCGTCGACGCCGACCGGGCAATAGTGCTCGACGCACCGTGGTTGG
This sequence comes from Actinomycetota bacterium, assembly GCA_030862525.1. Classification (GTDB taxonomy): domain Bacteria; phylum Actinomycetota; class Actinomycetes; order Mycobacteriales; family Pseudonocardiaceae. The sequence continues at coordinate 18,874 of JALZDN010000107.1, forward strand.
CCGCAGTGCTGCCGGCCGGGGAATTGGTGTCGGGTGGCGACCCGGAGACCCTGGCCGATCTGCTGGACCTCCCGCTGGCGTCGGAGCAGGTGGCGCCCGAACTGCTCGACGTCGGTGCCGGGCGGACGGTGCGGTGGGTGCAGCTGGTGGAGCTCGTCGCGGTGTGCGCGGCTATCGGACTCGCCGTTCCAGAGGGGACGCTGCAGCTGCACCAGCAACTGCGGGTGCGTCACCGCGACGCCGAACATGCGGTGCCGTTCTGGGTCACTCCGGACGGGACGGTGCACGCCACCGACCCGGTCCGGGCCGTGCTGTTGCTCCACTCACGAGCGTTTGAAGCACCGCCTTAGATCGGCATGAAACGCCCGTGCCGAGGTGTAGGCGACGAGAAAGCCGTCCCGGCAGTCCCTTAACAAGCTGGTGGAGGCTGGTGGCCGTACAGCCGGGGTGGTGTCGGCGTCCGCATGAAGCACCCGAGTGCGATCGTAGTGATGAGCTGGCGCGCTCAGCAGATCGGTGAGTGTTAACAACGCACCGCTGACCTGAGTGACGAGGCCTCCAAGCGCGATCAGCTCTTCATGGGTGAGTACTCTTTTCGGTAGCGCGCGGTTGACTTGGTGGAATGTCTCGAGGGCCCGGTCGAGTAGTTCGACCGGATCACTGGGGGTGACCGAGCACGATCTCGACACGGCGGTGCGCCGCCGGTGTCTGGATATCCCGGTGGTCATGGCGTGAATGGCCGCTGCGGAGGCACCTGAACCTCCTCGAGCAGCGCGGTCAACGGTGGGTGCACTGGTTGCACAACTCCTCCGACCCGGACCGCTCCACCCTTCGACCCCAGATCTATCGGTCCTCAAGCCGCACCTTGCGGCTGATCTACGGACCACAATTCGGTAAGGCTAACCATACATGGCGGCGATTGCGAGGCATAGTGTGCCGACTTTCCGCACTGCGAAGTGGCACGGAGAGTAGCTGCTGAATCGATGCTGAGGCTGCCACTGAACAGTGGACGGCGATCACGGCAGGCCCCGTTGGGCACTACGGCCGCCGCGTCGGTCGGTGCCGCGCTGTGCGTGAATCATCGCGAAGCCGAGAAGGCCGAGTAGACCGCCGGTCACGCACGCTGCCATCCACACTGAGGGCCCGTTGGCGAGCAGCAGTATCACCGCGGCCATGAACCACACCAGGGTGCCGACGCCAACCACCGGACGCGGATCGGCGAGGCTACGGGGCAGCGGAGGTACAACGGTTGGCACAACTTCCAGGCTAGCGCGACCCGAATGCCCCTGCGGTGAGCAGCGCCGAGCTGTCAGCTGGCGGCCCTGCGGGCCGGACTGTGCGGACTTACCACTTCCGGGCACACTTACCCACCCTGAGAGTTGTGACCGTCACACCTCTCGGGCTTGACGGGAATCCAAGGGTAGCCTAACTTAAGCTCTGCCGGCTTCGTGGTGGGAGTCCTGGCAAGTCAGTTGGGAAGGCGTCGGGCCCGACCCTGGAGATCCTCCGGTCG
>JALZDN010000110.1 GCA_030862525.1 Actinomycetota bacterium
GTTTAGCACCGATTCGCACTCACCAGGCACGGGGTCAGGCTGAGGTCGCGGCCTTCCGACCGCGACTGCCCTTGCGCTGCGGGGCGGGGCCTTTGGCGCGCTTCTCGGCGAGAAGTTCAGCAGCTCGCTCATCGGTGAGCGTCTCGACACTGTCGCCCTTGCGTAACGATGCGTTGACGCCCTCGCCGTCAGTGACGTAAGGCCCGAAGCGACCCTCCTTGACCACCATGGGATTGCCGGTCACCGGATCCGGGGCCAGCTCGCGTAACGGCGGCTTGGCGACGGCCTGGCGGCCCCGGCGCTTGGGCTCGGCGTAGATCTTGCGCGCCTCGTCGAAGGTGATCGTGAAGAGCTGCTCCTCGTCGGCCAAGGACCGGGAGTCGGTACCCCTTTTGAGGTAAGGCCCGTAGCGACCGTTCTGCGCGGTGATCTCAGCACCGGTTTCCGGGTCGGTGCCCACCAGCCGAGGCAGCGAGAGCAGCCGCAACGCGTCGTCAAGGGTCATAGTTTCCAGGCTCATGGACTTGAACAGCGAGCCGGTCCGCGGCTTGGACTTCTTAACAGCATTGTTCTCTGGGCCCGGATCGGGCAACAACTCGGTGACGTAGGGCCCGTAACGGCCCTCCTTGGCGACGATCTCATGCCCACTCACCGGATCGGTGCCCAGCGAGCGGCCCTCCACCGGGATGGCGAACAGCTTCTCCGCGACCTCTGCGGTCAGCTCATCGGGCGGCACGTCGTCGGGCAGGTTGGCCCGCTGCGACTCCCCGTCGACGATTCTTTCCAGGTATGGCCCGTAGCGCCCGACGCGGACCACCACATCTCGCCCCGCATCATCGGTGAGCAGTTGGATGGAGTTGACTTCGCGCGCGTCGATTTCCTCCAGGTTCACCCCGACCAGCTTCTTGAGCCCACCGAAGCGGGCCACTGACAAGGTGCCGCCCTGCTCCGAGCCGAAATAGAAGCTCGCCAGCCATTCGGTGCGCTGCTGCGCACCGGCCGCGATGGAGTCCAGCTCGTCCTCCATGGCGGCGGTGAAGTCGTAGTCGACCAGGCACCCGAAGTGCTGCTCCATGAGGCCGACCACCGCGAAAGCCACCCAGGACGGCACCAGCGCCGAGCCGCGCTTCCACACATACCCACGGTCTTGGATGGTGTTGAGGATCGAGGCATAGGTCGACGGACGGCCGATGCCCAGCTCCTCCAGGGCTTTGACCAGGCTGGCCTCGGTGTAGCGCGGCGGCGCAGTGGTGGTGTGACCCTCAGGCTGCAGTTCGGTAGCGGTGACGCGCTGGCCCTCGGTCAGCTGCGGCAGCCTGCGCTCGGCGTCATCAGCCTCCCCGCCGGCCTGCTCATCAACCGTTTCCACGTAAGCCTTGAGGAAACCGGGGAAGGTGATGGTGCGACCGGATGCGGCGAGCGTGCAATCCTCTCCACCGCTGGCGGTTCCTTTGATTCGCACGCTCATGGTGGTGCCGCGCGCGTCGGCCATCTGCGAGGCGACGGTGCGCTGCCAGATCAGCTCGTAGAGCCGGAACTCGTCGGCGTCCAGTGCGCTGGCCATCTGGCCCGGTGTCTGGAAGGTCTCCCCGGCAGGCCGGATCGCCTCGTGCGCCTCCTGGGCGTTCTTGACCTTGCGGGTGTACTGCCGTGGCCCGTCGGGCAGGTAGCGCTCACCGTAAAGCTCACGGGCCTGGGCTCGAGCCGCCGCGATGGCCGTCTCCGACAGGGTGGTGGAGTCGGTCCGCATGTAGGTGATGTGGCCGTTCTCGTAGAGCCGTTGCGCGGTGCGCATCGTCCGCTCCGCCGAGAAGCGCAGCTTGCGGCTGGCCTCCTGCTGCAGCGTGGAGGTCATGAACGGTGGATAGGGCCGCCGTGTGTAGGGCTTCTCCTCGACGCTCGCGACGGTCAGCGGGGCGGCCGCGAGCGCCTCACCGAGCCGGCTGGCATAGGCCTCGTCGAGGACCAATAAATCACCGTCGGAACGCTTGAGCCGGCCGTCAGGGCCGAAGTCGCGCCCAGTGGCGACCCGGCGACCGTCGACGCCGACCAGCCGTGCGCCGAACGCGCGGGGCAGCGCGTCGGGTCCAGCGTCCAGCGTGACGGCGAGGTCCCAGTAGGACGCGGACACGAAAGCCATCCGCTCGCGCTCGCGGCGGACGATGATGCGGGTGGCCACCGACTGCACCCGTCCAGCGGACAGTTTCGGCATCACCTTCTTCCACAGCACCGGTGAGACCTCATACCCGTAGAGCCGATCCAGAATGCGTCGGGTCTCCTGCGCGTCGACCAGGTGCTGGTCCAGGTCGCGGGGGTGCTCAGCGGCTGCGCGGATGGCCGGCTCGGTGATCTCGTGGAACACCATCCGCCGCACCGGCACCTTGGGTTTGAGGGTCTCCATCAGGTGCCACGCGATGGCTTCACCCTCGCGGTCACCGTCGGTGGCGAGATAAAGCTCATCGACACTCTTGAGCGCGTTGCGCAGCTCGGCGACCGTGGACTTCTTCTCCGGGCTGACGATGTAGAGCGGTTCAAAGGCGTGATCGACGTCCACACCCAGCCGCGCCCAGGGTTCGCCCTTGTACTTGACGGGCACATCGGCTGCACCCCGTGGCAAGTCGCGGATGTGTCCCCGCGAGGACTCCACCACGTAGTTCGAACCAAGGTAAGAGGCAATCTTACGAGCCTTGGCGGGCGATTCCACGATCACCAGGCGGCGGATCGAGCCATCGGAGCCAACGCCGTTGGACCCTGCCCGTTTAGCGACCCCGCCCCCAGATCCGTCAGCGGACCCGTCAGCGACCCGGGAAACAACACTGCCACGCCTGCCGCTGGCGGACTTCCCGCCCGAACCTACCGTCGTTCTCGACCCAGCCACGCTCGACCTACCTCGGTTACGACTCGTGATGCCCCGATCCACGCCCACTATGCCCAATGTGCAGTGTGCACAACGCGGGCACCCAGGGGCAGTCAGCGTCGCACACGAAGCCGCGGGCAACCGCATCCTGCGTTACGCCACGCGGGTCACATCAGCCCACCACAGCCCGATTGAAGCACCGTTGCGGGCTCCCGACCAGCTAGCTCAGCGATCCACGACCTCAGCGAGCCACAACCCGATTCAACGTCGCCCGCCGCCAGTGCGCAGCTGCTGACACTCTGGCGAGACGTTGAATGCAGGAGCCAGCTCCGGGTTGGCGGTCATCTGCTGTAGCTGGGCGCTAAGCGCGCCGAGATCGGGGCCGGCAAGGCGGCTGAGTTTCTGCACGTACTCCGGGTCGTTCGGGTCCAACTCGGCGAGCTTCGCTCGCTGACCGGCAACCGACTCGGCCGCGCTACGGAAGAATTTCACCGCCGTGTCATGCAGCCGCTGACCGTCAGTAATCCGGGGCGCGCCGAGCTGCTCGAGCCTGCGGGCGGTGTCAGCCATCGCCCGCTGGGAGCTGTCAGCGAAGGCGAGCAATCCGTCCTTTTGACCCTGCGGGGTCTCCTCCGCCTTCCCCAGGGCGGCGGCACCGGCGACCACTCCACTGGAGCTACTGCAGAACGCGCCCACCCAGGCCACCGGGTCAGAACCCTGAGGCGCGGCCGGCTTGGCTGCACCGGAGCCGTCGGCTTCACCAGGGCCCTTGGCGTCGCCGGAGCCGCATCCTGCGAGCGCCAAGAACAGGGCCAGGATGATGACGCCGGATCGGCGACGGGATGAGGGCACGGCTACTCCTCGGAAACGTCGGTACCGGTCGGACGGTTCGGCCGCCGGTAACTCGCGGGACGCTACTCGGACCTGCGGACCGAATATGCGGTGACCTCAGCGGGAGCCGGGTCCACCAGCGAGGTGGACCGCCGCTTGGACACCACCACCGCCGCCACGATCACGGCTGCGGCCGCCACGGCGATGCCGATCCGCAGCCCGGTGGAGGCGTCCGGACCGACCGACATCGCAATGATCGCCGGCGCGATCAGCACCGAGACCAGGTTCATCACCTTGATCAGCGGGTTGATCGCCGGGCCCGCGGTGTCCTTGAACGGGTCGCCGACGGTATCTCCGATGACGGTCGCCGCGTGCGCGTCGGAGCCCTTGCCGCCGTGGTTGCCGTCCTCGACCAGCTTCTTGCCGTTGTCCCAGGCGCCACCGGAATTGGCGAGGAAGATCGCCATCAGGGTGCCGGTGATGATCGCCCCGGCCAGGTAGCCGGCGAGCGGGCCGACGCCGAGGCCGAAGCCCACTGCGATCGGGGCGAGCACCGCGAGGAGGCCTGGGGTGGTCAGCTCGCGCAACGAGTCCTTGGTGCAGATGTCGACCACTCGCCCGTATTCGGGTCGGACCGATCCGTCCATGATCCCGGGGTTGTCCCGGAACTGGCGGCGCACCTCGTACACGACGGCTCCGGCGGCCCGGGACACCGCGTTGATGGCCAAGCCTGAGAACATGAACACCACCGCCGCGCCGATGGTCAGGCCGACCAGGACATTGGGCGCCGACACGTTGAACGCCGCGTCCAGGTTTAGATTCGCGGCCGCGGACAGGATGGCGTCGCGGTAGGCGCCGAACAGCGCCGTCGCGGCGAGCACCGCGGTGGCGATCGCGATGCCCTTGGTGATCGCCTTGGTGGTGTTGCCCACCGCGTCGAGCTCGGTGAGGATGCCCACTCCCTCGCCCTTGACGTCGCCGGACATCTCGGCGATGCCTTGGGCGTTGTCGCTGACCGGGCCGAAGGTGTCCATCGCGACGATGACGCCGACCGTGGTCAGCAGGCCGGTCCCGGCCAGTGCCACCGCGAACAGCGCGATGGTGACCGACCCGGACAGCAGGAAGGCCCCGTACACCGCGGCGCCGATCACCAGTGCGGTGTACACCGCCGACTCGAAGCCGATCGAGATCCCGGACAGGATGACTGTGGCGGCACCGGTCAGCGAGCTGTTGCCGACGTCGCGGACCGGGCGGTGCTCGGTGCCGGTGAAGTAGCCGGTGAGCCACAGGATGATCCCGGCCAGCACGATGCCGATGA
>JALZDN010000007.1 GCA_030862525.1 Actinomycetota bacterium
GCCCCGCACCTGTTGTGGTGCGGGGCCGCGTTGCATCCCGATGTCGGTAGCCGCGGCTACTCTCGCGGGCGTGAATCCGAAGACCTACTGGCAGGGTCGAGCATTGTGACCGAAGACCTTGTGACCGGTACCAGCAGCGGGCCGCCAGTCGAGGTCCGAGCCGAGCACGGCGAGCTCGCCGAGACCGTGCGCGGGCACCAGTTCCGCTACTACGTGCTGGACGCGCCAACCGTTTCCGATGCCGAGTTCGACCGACTGTTCCGTCGGCTGCAGGGGCTGGAGGAGCGCTGGCCGGCGTTGGTCACACCGGACTCGCCGACACAGCTGGTTGGTGGCGGCTTCAGCACCGAGTTCGCCGCACACACCCATCTTGAGCGAATGCTCAGCCTGGACAACGCCTTCGAGGTCGACGCGCTGCGGGCCTGGGCCGACCGGGTCGCTCGTGAGGTGGGTGCCGAGGTGCACTACCTCGCCGAGCTGAAGATCGACGGGCTGGCAGTGAACCTGCTCTATGAGGATGGGCGCCTGGTCCGCGGTCTGACCCGTGGTGACGGGCGCGCCGGCGAAGACATTACGCTTAACCTGCGCACCCTGAACGACATCCCCGACCGGCTGAACGAGTCCGCCGATTATCCGGTACCCGAGCTGCTCGAGGTGCGCGGTGAGGTGTTCTTCCGCCTTTCCGACTTCGCCGAGCTCAATGCCAAGCTTGTGGAGGCGGGCAAGCCGGCCTTCGCCAATCCCCGCAATTCCGCAGCGGGCTCGCTGCGGCAGAAGGATCCGCGGGTGACCGCGACCCGTTCGCTGCGGATGCTGTGCCATGGCCTAGGTCGACGGCGCGGGTTCGAGCCGGCCCGCCAGTCGCAGTCCTACGAGGTGTTGCGGGCCTGGGGGTTGCCGGTGTCCGAGCACACCCGGTTGCTGTCCACAATCGACGAGCTGATCGAGCACATCGCCTACTGGGGCGAGCACCGCCACGACCTGGAGCATGAGATCGACGGCGTGGTAGTCAAGATCGACGAGGTATCGGCGCAGCGCAGATTGGGGTCGACCTCCCGGGCACCGCGCTGGGCGATCGCCTTCAAGTACCCACCCGAGGAAGCCACCACCAAGCTGTTGGACATCCGGGTCAACGTCGGTCGTACCGGACGGGTCACCCCGTTCGCCTTCATGGAGCCGGTGACCGTCGCAGGGTCCACGGTGTCGTTGGCGACACTGCACAACGCCGACGAGGTGCGCCGCAAGGGGGTGTTGATCGGGGACACGGTCACGATCCGCAAGGCCGGCGACGTGATTCCCGAGGTGCTCGGTCCGGTGGTGGACTTGCGTAGCGGTGATGAGCGCGAGTTCGTGATGCCGACGCACTGCCCGGAGTGCGGCACGGCGCTGCGCCATGAGCGGGATCGCGACGTCGACATCCGGTGTCCCAACACTCGCTCCTGCCCGGCCCAGCTCCGGGAGCGAATCTTCCACGTCGCGGGGCGCGGTGCCTTCGACATCGAGGTGCTCGGTTACGAGGCTGCGGTGGCGCTGCTGGCTGCGGGTGTGGTGCAGGACGAGGGAGACATCTTCACCCTCGACGAGTCCGAGCTGCTCAAGGTGGATCTGTTTCGGACCAAGGCGGGAGCCCTGTCCGCTAATGGGCGCAAACTGCTGGCCAACCTCGAGATGGTGAAGGACCGCCCGCTGTGGCGGGTCCTGGTGGCGCTGTCGATCCGGCACGTGGGCCCCACTGCGGCGCAGGCGCTGGCCCGTGAGTTCCGCTCGCTGGATGCGATCCAGAGCGCTGATGAGGAGGCGCTCGCCGCGGTGGACGGGGTGGGTCCGACGATCGCGGCGGCGGTGCGGGAGTGGTTCGAGGCGGACTGGCACCGCGAGGTGGTAACCAAATGGCGCGCGGCCGGAGTTCGCACGGCGGAGGAGCTCGACGACTCGATCCCGCGCCACCTCGAGGGACTGTCCATCGTGGTCACCGGCTCACTGGACGGGTTCTCCCGGGACGAGGCGGCTGAGGCGATCGCCGAGCGGGGGGGCCGGGCGGCCGGGTCGGTGTCGAAGAAGACTGCCTTTGTCGTCGTCGGGGAGGCACCTGGCTCGAAATATGACAAAGCCGTGGCACTCAAGGTCCCGGTGCTGGACGAGGACGGGTTCCGGGTGCTGCTAGCCGATGGACCCGACGCTGCCCGCGCCGTGGCGGTATTGCCGCCGGAGGTAATCGGATAGTCGTATGATTACCGCGCTCGCGCATCGCGCGCGTACCGCTGAGCTGCCGGAGCAGCAGCGTGCCGCGGCACCCTGAGGTACCCGTGCTTGACAGCGAAGCGCTGGCCGTAGCAGAGCGGGTGCCTGCACGCCGCTATGACCGTTGTTGCGGCTGCACCCAGCGAAGCCACAACCGGTTGCCGGGGGAGCAGTGTTGTCTCTGCGCGGTCCTAGGCTGTCGCCGTGGCGTACTTGGAGGATTTGCTCAGCGAACGGCTCGCCCAAGCGTTCGAGACCGTGGCCGGTGTCGGGGCGGACCCGTCAGTCCGACGGTCCCAGCATGCCGACTACCAGGCCGATGGGGCGCTCGCCGCGGCTCGCCGGGTGAAGTCCAAGCCTCGAGAACTCGCTACCCGAGTAGTAGAGCAGGCAGCACTGGACGATCTGTGCGCCTCAGTGGAGATCTCCGGGCCCGGATTCATCAACCTGACTCTGCGTGATGACGTGCTGGCCCAGTCGGTGGCGGAGATGATGCGCGCAGACCGGCTCGGTGTGCGACCGCCGGCTCCTGAGACGGTGGTGGTCGACTACTCGGCGCCGAACGTCGCAAAGGAGATGCACGCCGGTCACCTGCGGTCGACGATTATCGGTGACGCAGCCGTCCGCCTGTTGGAATGGCTTGGTCACCGAGTGATCCGCCAGAACCACCTCGGCGACTGGGGCACGCCATTCGGCATGCTGATCGAGCATCTCCTGGACCTTGGCGAGGAAGAGGCTGTCCATGAGCTGTCCATCGGTGATCTGAATGGCTTTTACCGAGCTGCACGCGTCAAATTCGATGCTAGTGAAGAGTTCAGGCAACGCGCTCGCCACCGCGTCGTGCTGCTCCAAAGCAATGATGCGGGAACCCTCCACCTGTGGCGGCTGTTGATTGACGAGTCACAGAAGTACTTCTTGACAGTTTATCGCCAACTCGGGGTGCGGCTGACTGTGGAAGACTTCGCGGGCGAGAGCGCATACAACAACGAGCTCGCGTCGGTGGCGGCTGAGTTGGTGAGCCTAGGTGTCGCAAAGGAGAGCGACGGTGCGCTGTGCGTGTTCCCGGAGGGCTTCAGCGGTCGAGATGGCGAGCCGTTGCCGCTCATCGTGCAAAAGCGCGACGGTGGTTATGGATATGCCTCCACTGACCTGGCTGCCATCCGGCACCGGTTGCGCGACCTCGGTGCAACGCGCCTGCTATATGTCGTCGGCTCGCCGCAGCATCAGCACCTGGAGATGGTGTTTCAAGCGGCGCGCGAGGCTGGTTGGTTGGTCCGTCCGGCCAGGGCTGAACACATCGGACACGGCTCTGTGCTGGGTAAGGACGGCAAGATGCTGCGCAGCCGGGCTGGCGAGTCGGTTCGGTTAATCGATTTGATCAAGGAGGCCGTTACTCGTGCGACTGCAGCTGTGGTCGACAAGAAGCCCGACCTTGACGAACCAACGCAAATCGCCGTGGCGCATGCGGTGGGGATCGGCGCACTGAAGTATGCCGATCTGTCCACTGATCGGGGCAAGGATTATGTCCTCGACTACGATCGGATGCTGTCGTTCGACGGCAACACCGCCCCGTACCTGCAGTACGCGCACGCTCGTATCCAGTCGATCTTCCGCCGCGCCGGCATCGAGTCACCCGGTGCGATCGATCGGGTCGTGATGTCGGCTCCTGCCGAGCGGGCCCTGGTGCTTGCGCTGCTGGACTTTCCTGGGGTGATATCCGAGCTCGAGCAGAGCATGCAATTTCATCGTCTTGCCGCATATCTATTCGGTTTGGCCACCACGTTCACCGGCTTCTATGAGCGATGCCCGGTTCTGAAAGCCGAAGGCCAGGTACGTGACACTCGCCTGGCGTTGTGTGCTCTGACGGCGCGCATCCTCGCGTCCGGCCTTGATCTGCTCGGCATCGAGGCGCCCGAACAGTTGTGATCGGGGTACCGGTGAGATCGGAGTAGTGCTTGCATGCGCCATCTCATACGCACGCCGTCAGTAAAGTCACGTCCGTAATCCCGGGGGAAGATAGTGCCACAGCGTACGAACCTGCCATGCAGCGCAACTTTCCGCCGAGAGTTGCCGCCGGTGGCACCTCCGCAGTGGATCCACCCGCCTTTTCAAAGGGCTGGTGGGATCAATGCGGCCAGCGCCGGTGACGACCAGTCGCGCTCGTGGCGACCACCTCGTGGTATCACCGCAGGGGTGAGTGACTGCTTCACCGTGCGCCCCGCCCGTCCCGACGAGCTCGACCAGGTGGGTCGGCTCACGCTAGAGGCGTACGTCGCCGACGGACATACGAATGCTGCTGGCGCCTACGCGGCGGAACTGGCCGACGCCGCGCGGCGAGCCAGGGACGCTGAGCTGCTGGTGGCACTGGCCTCTGATGGCATGGTGCTAGGCACCATCACGGTGTGTGCGTCCGGCAGCCCGCTAGGGGAGGTGTCCCAACCCGGTGAGCTGGAGTTCCGCATGCTCGCAGTGGCACCCGCCGCCCACCGCCGCGGTGTTGGCGAGGCACTGGTGACCGCGGTACTCCAGCGGGCGATCGAGATCGGTGCACACCGGGTAGTGCTGTGCAGCACTGAGGAGATGTGCGTCGCGCACCGGCTCTACGCCCGGCTGGGGTTCGTCCGGCTGCCCGAACGCGACTGGCAACCGGTGCCAGGTATGACGCTGCTGGCCTTCGGCGCGACCACGGTGTGATGTCACCCGGGCCATCGTTCAGTTGCCGTTGCGCAGCACGACTGCGACGATCCCGGCCAGGTGCTCCAGGTGGGCGACCTCGGCGGCGCGAAACATCGGCCCGCCCGGGCGGCCTACCAGCAGGACTTGTTCCGAACCTCCCAGCGGAGTCGCTGCGAGCTCGGTGCCCAGCTCCCGCCAGGGCAGCGGGACCCAGGGGTCCTCACCGTCCAGAATCGTCGCCCGGCGCAGCGGCCACCATGGCAGTTGCGGGGCCAGGGTCTCCGGCGCGGCGAAGGAGCCGGTGAGCCGGTGCGCTCGCCCCTCCGTGCTGGTGAGCACCACCGCCCACCCCGCTCGAATGATCTTAGGCACCCCATCGGTGAAGATCTGCAAGCCACCGGCGGGATCAGCGGCGACTTGCTCCACCAGCTCAAGCTCGCGGTGAGTGTCCAGGACCCCCGCCCACGGACGGACGGCGTCGACCTCGACTCCCTCGACCGATTCCGCCGCGGTGATCAACATATCGGGTAACCGGCCGGAGGGCAGTTCCACCACGAGGTCGTCGATGGCGATGCCGGATCTCCGCTCGACGACGTCCAGACTGAGGATGTCGCAGCCCACCTTGCCCAAGGCGGTAGCCACTGCGCCAAGTGCTCCAGGCCGGTCCGGGAGCTGAATCCGGATCAGAAAGGACATTCGCCGCCGTGCCTCTTCATTACGGTCCTCTCATCCGTTCGGTCCTCACGGAACTCCGACCGCCGATGCCGCGCGCCGGTCGCCGATTGTGACAGAGCGAGCTGGAGATTGCGCCGCCCGCCATCGGGACAAAGCGCCCAGCCCGTGCAGGCCGAGTGCTCGCCGCGGCCTAGACTCGCCGGGTCCGCACCCCACGAACGCTCCAGGAGCCTGCGTGCCCACCATTTCCCGTGACGAGGTCGCGCATCTTGCCCGGCTCGCCCGGTTGGCCGTCACCGACCAGGAGTTGGACCTGTTCGCCGGCCAGCTTGAGGTGATCTTGAGCTCGGTGGCCCGGGTCAGCGAGGTGGCCGCTGCGGACATCCCGCCCACCTCGCACGCCGTCGGGCTGACCAACGTGTTCCGCGAGGACGTGCCGCGCCCTGGACTGACTCAGCAGCAGGCGCTGTCCGGTGCCTTTGCTGCTGAGGAGGGTCGGTTCCGGGTGCCGCGCATCCTGGACGAGTCATGACCAGTGTGACCCGGCTGCCTGCCGCTGACCTGGCCAGCCTCATCCACACGGGTGGGGCCACCGCGGTCGAGGTGACCAGGGCGCATCTGAATCGGATCGCCGCAGTGGACCCCGCGGTGCATGCATTCCTGCACCTCGACGCCGAGGGCGCGCTCGCCGCCGCCGCGGCCGTGGACGAACGTCTGCGGCGCGGGGATCCGCCGGCCTCACCCTTGGCGGGCGTGCCGCTGGCGCTCAAGGACGTGTTCACCACCACGGATATGCCGACCACGTGCGGCTCACGGATTCTCGAGGGCTGGCGCCCGCCGTATGACGCCACGGTCACCCGCGCACTGCGGAAGGCGGGCGTGGTGATTCTGGGCAAGACCAACATGGACGAGTTCGCCATGGGCTCTTCGACAGAGAACTCCGCCTATGGATCTACCCGCAACCCGTGGGATCTCGACCGTGTCCCGGGCGGGTCCGGCGGTGGGTCGGCGGCGGCGGTGGCCGCTTTCGAGGCGCCGCTGGCCATCGGCACCGACACCGGTGGCTCGATCCGCCAGCCCAGCGCGCTGACCGGCACCGTCGGGGTCAAGCCGACCTACGGCGGCGTCTCGCGCTACGGCCTGGTGGCGTTTTCCTCCAGCTTGGATCAGGGCGGCCCGGTGGCGCGTACCGTGCTCGATGCTGCACTGCTGCACGAGGTGATCGGCGGGCATGATCCGCTGGACTCCACCTCGATCGACGCACCGGTGCCGCCGGTGGTGCAGGCGGCCCGCGCGGGTGCCACCGGCGACTTGACCGGGGTTCGGGTCGGGGTGGTCAGCCAGTTCCGTGGGGAGGGCTACCAACCTGGAGTGCTGCACGCGTTCGAGCTGGCGGTGAGTCGGCTGCGCGAGCTGGGTGCTCAAGTCGTCGAGGTGTCCTGCCCGTCTTTCGACCATGCGCTGCCCGCTTACTACCTGATCGCGCCCAGCGAATGCTCCTCGAACCTGGCCCGCTTCGACGGGATGCGCTACGGGCTGCGAATCGGTGATGACGGCAGCCGCAGCGCCGAGGAGGTCATGTCGCTGACTCGCGAGGCCGGTTTCGGGCCTGAGGTCAAGCGCCGCATCATTCTCGGCACCTACGCATTGTCCACCGGGTACTACGACGCCTACTACGGCCAGGCACAGGTAGTCCGCACGCTGATCATCCGGGACTTCGCCGTGGCATTTGAACAGGTGGACGTGCTGGTCTCGCCGACCAGCCCCACCACAGCGTTCCCGGTCGGCGAGCGGGTGGATGACCCGCTGGCGATGTACCTGTCGGACCTGTGCACGATCCCGGTCAACCTGGCGGGTAACGCCGCTCTGTCGGTCCCGGCCGGATTGTCCGATGAGGATGGTTTACCGGTCGGTCTGCAGGTGATGGCGCCCGCGCAGGCCGACGACCGCGCCTATCGGGTGGCCGCGGCCTACGAGGTCGCGCGGGACGCGGCCGACGGTGGCCCGCTGGCCCACCGGGTGCCTGATCTGACCGAGGACCGCTCGCCGGACTGCAGAATTGCTGGGATGGTCGGTCAATGACTACTTCGTTGATGGACTACGACGAGGTGCTGGAGCATTTCGATCCTGTACTCGGGCTTGAGGTGCACGTCGAGCTGTCCACCGCGACGAAGATGTTCTGCGGCTGCACCAATGTGTTCGGGGCGCCGCCCAACACCCATGTCTGTCCGACTTGCCTGGGGCTGCCCGGATCGCTTCCGGTACTCAATGGTGCTGCCGTGGAGTCGGTCATCCGGATCGGGCTGGCGTTGAACTGCTCGATCGCGCCGTGGTGCCGGTTCGCCCGGAAGAATTACTTCTACCCGGACATGCCCAAGAACTTCCAGATCTCCCAGTACGACGAGCCGATCGCGGTGCACGGCTCGCTGGACGTGCTGCTGGTGGACGGTTCGACGTTCACCGTCGGCATCGAGCGCGCGCACATGGAGGAGGACACCGGCAAGTCGCTGCACGTGGGCGGCGCGACCGGTCGTATTCATGGCGCGAGCCACTCGTTGCTGGACTACAACCGCGCCGGTGTGCCGCTGATCGAGATCGTCACCAAGCCGATCGTCGGGGCGGGTACCCGAGCCCCGGAGATCGCCCGCGCCTACGTCACCGCGCTGCGGGACCTGCTGCGGACACTAGATGTCTCCGACGTGCGGATGGACCAAGGGTCGCTGCGCTGCGACGCCAACGTTTCGCTGATGCCGCGCGGCTCATCCATCTTCGGCACCCGAACCGAGACCAAGAACGTCAACTCGCTGCGGTCGGTGGAGCGTGCGGTGCACCACGAGATGCGTCGGCAGGCTGCGGTGCTGACCTCCGGTGGCGCCATCGTGCAGGAGACCCGGCACTTCGACGAGGCCAACGGCATCACGTCGCCCGGTCGGCGCAAGGAGACCTCGGAGGACTACCGGTACTTCCCGGAGCCCGACCTGGTGCCGATCGCCCCTGCCGATGATTGGGTGCAGCGGCTGCGTGCCACGCTTCCCGAGCTGCCTTGGCAGCGCCGAATTCGGGTGCAGACCGAGTGGAATCTGTCTGACCTCGAGCTGCGCGATCTGCTCAATGCCGGAGCGCTGGACCTTATCGCGGCCACTGTCGACGCGGGGGCGCCTGCCGTCGATGCTCGGTCGTGGTGGGTGAATTACCTGTCCCAGCAGGCGAACTCTCGTGGTATGGAGCTCGCCGAGCTGCCCATCACCCCGAAGCAGGTGGCGCGGGTGGTCGCGATGGTCCACGAGGGTGTGCTGACCACCACGCTGGCCCGTCAGGTCGTCGACGGGGTGCTCGCCGGTGAGGGCGAGCCCGACGACGTGGTCGCCGCCCGCGGTCTGGCTGTGGTGTCCGACGACGCTGCGCTGACCGCTGCCGTCGAGCAAGCGCTGGCGGCCCAGCCCGACATCGCCGAGAAGATTCGTGGCGGCAAGGTGGCCGCGGCCGGCGCCATCGTGGGCGCGGTGATGAAGGCAACCGGTGGCCAAGCCAACGCCCAACGCGTGCGCGAGCTGATACTCGCGCTCGTGAGGGAGTAACTGTTACGCACTCACGAGCAGGGTCAGTCGTGGCCCCCGCCGGGGCCGACCGGGTCGGGTAACACGAACACCCGCTCGTCGCTGGTGATCGGCGTCCCACCCATCTTGTTGACCGTGCCCAGCCAGATCATTTGCCCGTCAGGGCTCAGCGCGGCCGCGGACACGCGGCCATAGCGTTGCAGCGGGATCTCCAAGGGCTGGCCGACGAACGTGCCACTCGGTCCGATCCCTACCGCGAACATCGGTGCCCCGCTGCTGAACGCGACTTGGATACGGCCCAGCATGACCACGCACCCCGCAGCTCCCCTGCTTGCTGGCCAGGTCCAGGAGGCCAGACCCAGCGGATTCCCCGGCTGCACTCGATGCAGCAGATGGTGTGCAGGTTTCTGGTCAGTGATCCACAACTCGTTGGTGAGTGGATCGATGCACAGCCCGCCCGGCGCGTGCAACCCGCTGACAAGCACCTTGGATCCAGCCGCGTTGCGCGGATCCGGTCGGCCAGAGGTGTCGATCCGCAACACCTTGCCCGCCAATGACTGTGGGTCCGTGGCTGCAGCCGGATTACCGGCGTTTCCGGTGGCCACCAGGAGCATCCCCTGCGAGTCGATCGCGAGCGCGCCTGCGTTGCCGGTCGGGCCGCGCGGGATGCCGACCAGCACCGGCTTGGGCACGTCGCCGGGTGCGATCCGGACCACCCGGTTGTCGATGGGCGTGGTGATGTAGGCGTAGATCAGCTCGTCTTCGGCGTAGCTGGGGGACAGCGCAAGCCCGGTGAGTCCGCCGTCACCCGCCGGGTCCACCGCCAGAGTGCTGATCTCCTGGGTCGGCCGCTCCCGCTGCACCCGCAGGATCCGACCCGTGGTGCGCTCCGCGGCCAGACCCACCAGCGCGGAGCCCGGCAGCACGACCAGTGCGGAGATCGGCTCCAGGCACGTCGCCACCACCTGCGGGTCCGGGTCGACGCAGCCCTGCGGGGGGCCCGGCGATGGCCGGCCGTTCGGGCCCGGAGCGGGCGCCCCGGGCGGTCTTGGGATCTCCGGCCTCGGCTCGGCCTGCGGCCCGATCTCTGGCTTGAGGCGAAATGGCCCGGCGTCGCGATCCGGGAAGTCCGGCGTTACCGAGCATCCCGCCAGCAGCGCCGCCGCCGCGAGCGCCACGGCAACCACTCGGCGGCGGGCACCGGGCAAACCCGACACGGTGGATCGCACGGTCGGCCAGACTAGGTGGCGACCCGTGTGCCGCTGGTGAGCGAGGCCGCTACTGCTGTTCCTCGGGTGCCCGTTGCTCGCCGCCGGCGGTGAGCGGGTCTGGCAGCCGCCCCCCACTCAACGCCGCGAGCAACGGCAAGTCGCGAGGCCGCACCGCGGGCAGCCCGACTTCCTCGCCACCGTGCAGGACAGCCCACACCCGGGATCGGGTATCGATCCGCAAGCCATGGAGGTCCGACCACGTGATTCGCCGTGAGCCCACCACCCGATGCGCCACCACGGTGTCCCGGTCGACCACCGTGCGGGTCCGCACCAACCAGATCGCCACACCCAACGGCGCCAGGTACAGCACCTGCAGGCCTGGTACGCCGAAGGCGACCGGGGTCACGCATACGGTCAGCCCAAACACCCCGATCAGGGCGGTGAGCGGCCGCCGGAAGGTAGCCGTCAAGGACTCGGTCACGGTGACATAGTGACGGCGACATAGTGACAGGGCCCATCGGGCCCTCGGACACTCGCCCAGGTTGGCTCGGCCAACGGCTCTGACCGATCATGTCCGGTCCCTCCGGTAGGCGTACAGTAGGCGTATGCCCCGGGTTCAGATCTACCTGCCAGACGATCTTCATCATGCGGTCAAGGAACTCGAGCTGCCGATCTCCGAGCTCAGCCAGCAGGCCGTGCGAGTGGAGCTGCGCCGCCGCGAGCTGGCCGCCGACGCAGACCGATATCTGGCGGAGCTCTCTGTGGAGCTCGGCGGACCACCGACGGCCGACGAGCTGGCGGCCGCGGACGCCTGGGTCGACGCCGCCACGGTTCCCTCCGCACGACACCCGCGATGAGCCTGGTCCTCGACTCGCGGGCGATCACGGCTCTCGGTCGTCGGGATCGGCAGACGGCAGCGCGCATCACTGCGCTTCGACTGCGTGGACTGTGGCCACCGATCGTGCCTACCGCCGTACTGGTCGACTCGCTGACCGGGAACCGAGTCCGTGACGCGCTGGCCAACCGCACGGTGGGGCTGTCCTTGGTTCATCCGCTGGACGAACCGCTGGCTCGTCGCGCGGCGCAGCTTCGAAGGCGGGCGCGGGCAGGCTCGGCGGTCGATGCCGTTGTCGTGGCCACCGCGGAGCTGTTCGAAGCGCTGGTGGTCACCGGCGATCTACATGACCTGGGCCGCCTGTCCCAACACGCCGACGGCGTAGCGCTGCTGCCCGCCCAGTAGCAGGGTGACTGCCTGGACCTTCCCAACATGCGGGAGTGATTCTCGGCAGGTTGACGGTGCGGGGGGGCGCCCGTTACCGTCAGCGACGTGCTGATCCCTAACGGCCTTGTACTTTGCGGGCGCGTCGTCTGAAGAGCTCACCAGACGACGACGCGCCAACCCTCGCTTGAGCCCAACCCGGGCGGCGGGGGTTTTTTAATGTCCAGGGCGAGTCAACGATGAGCTGAGGCAGGACCATGACGATCGTGACCCCGCAACAGACGGCGATCCCCGAGCAACCGCCCAAACCAGCCCCACCGGCAGGCGCACCGGTGCGCGTCACCGGTGCTCAGGCCCTGGTGCGCTCGCTTGAGGCGGTTGAGTGCGAGGCGGTATTCGGCATCCCCGGCGGGGCGGTACTACCGGCCTACGATCCGCTGCTCGACTCGACCGCGGTACGACATGTTCTGGTCCGACATGAGCAGGGCGCGGGGCACGCTGCTGCCGGTTATGCCCAGGCCACCGGACGCGTCGGGGTGTGCATGGCCACCTCCGGTCCTGGCGCGACCAATCTGGTCACCCCGATCGCTGACGCGCATATGGATTCGGTGCCAGTGGTGGCCATCACCGGTCAGGTCCCACGGGCTTCGATCGGGAGTGACGCCTTCCAGGAGGCGGACATCTGCGGTATCACCATGCCGATCACCAAGCACAACTTCCTGGTGACCGATGCGGCGGAGATCCCACAGGCTATCGCCGAGGCCTTCCACCTCGCGTCCACCGGACGGCCCGGACCGGTATTGGTGGACATTCCCAAGGACGTGCTGCAGGCGCAGACCACCTTCTCCTGGCCACCCGAGATCGACCTACCTGGGTACCGGCCCACCACTCGGCCGCACGGCAAGCAGATCCGAGAGGCCGCCCGACTCATCGCCACCGCGCGGCGCCCGGTCCTCTACGTCGGCGGGGGCGTCATCAAGGCGCGGGCTACCGCCGCGTTGCGGGAGCTGGCCGAGCTCACCGGCGCGCCGGTGGTGACCACGCTGATGGCTCGCGGCGCCTTTCCCGACTCGCATCCCCAGCATGTGGGCATGCCCGGCATGCACGGCACGGTGGCCGCAGTCGCGGCGATGCAGCGCTCCGACCTGCTGATCGCACTCGGCGCCCGGTTCGACGACCGGGTCACCGGGCAGCTGTCCACCTTCGCGCCGGACGCCGCGGTGGTGCACGCCGACATCGATCCTGCGGAGATCTCCAAGAACCGCCGGGCCGATGTGCCCATCGTCGGTGACTGTGCCGAGGTGATCAGCGAGCTGATCACGGCGGTGCGGGCCGAGTTCGACACCGTACGGCCGGATCTCGCCGCGTGGTGGGTGCAGCTGGAGAGCTGGCGCAGGACGTTCCCGCTGGGTTATGACCCGCCGACGGACGGCATGCTCTCTCCGCAGTTAGTGATCAAGCGGATCGGTGAGCTGGTCGGTCCGGATGCGATCTACACCGCTGGGGTGGGCCAGCACCAGATGTGGGCGGCGCAGTTCATCAGATACGAGAAACCGGGCACCTGGATCAACTCCGGCGGTCTTGGCACGATGGGTTTCGCGGTGCCGGCGGCGATGGGCGCCAAGCTGGGCAGGCCCGACGTCGCGGTCTGGGCCATCGACGGTGACGGCTGCTTCCAGATGACCAATCAGGAACTCGCGACCTGCGCCATCGAGAAGATTCCGATCAAGGTCGCCGTGATCAACAACGGCAGCCTGGGCATGGTCCGGCAGTGGCAGAACCTGTTCTACTCCGAGCGCTACTCGCAGACCGACCTCGGGACCCACTCCCGCATTCCGGACTTCGTGAAACTTGCCGAGGCATTGGGTTGCGTGGGCCTGCGCTGCGAGGCCGAATCGGACGTCGACAAGGTCATCGAACAGGCGATGGAGATCAACGACCGGCCGGTTGTGATCGACTTCGTGGTCGGCAAGGACGCCCAGGTATGGCCGATGGTCGCCGCGGGTCACAGCAACGATCAGATCATGGCGGCGCACAACATCCGCCCGCTGTTCGACGAGGACGGGTCATGACCACGCACACCATGTCGGTGCTCGTGGAGAACAAGCCCGGGGTGCTGGCCCGGGTGGCTGGGTTGTTCAGCCGCCGCGGGTTCAACATTCACTCGTTGGCGGTCGGGCCCACCGAGAACCCCGACATCTCCCGGATGACCATCGTGGTCGCGGTCGATGAGCTACCGCTGGAGCAGGTCACCAAGCAGCTCAACAAGCTGATCAATGTGATCAAAATCGTTGAGCTCGACCCGGCGGTGGCGGTGCAGCGTGAGCTGCTACTGGTGAAGATTCGGGCCGACACCACGGTGCGCTCCCAGGTGCTCGAGACGGTCACGCTGTTTCGGGCCAAGGTGGTTGATGTCTCCCCGGAGGCGCTGACCATCGAGGCAACCGGTACCGCCGACAAGCTGGATGCGCTGCTGCGGATGCTCGAGCCCTTCGGCATCCGCGAGATGGTGCAGTCCGGCATGGTGGCCATGGGCCGCGGTCCCCGCGCCATCACCGCCGGCCCGCTCCGCTAGACCCGCCCTTCCAGCCCGAGCAAGGAGCCCTGAGATGAGTGCAGAGATCTTTTACGACGATGATGCTGATCTATCGATCATCGGCGAACGGAAGGTCGCGGTGATCGGCTACGGCAGCCAGGGGCACGCCCATGCGCTGAGCCTGCGCGATTCCGGGGTTGACGTCCGCGTCGGACTGCCCGAGGCGTCCAAGTCGCGCCCGAAAGCAGCCGATGAGGGCCTGCAAGTCGTGACGCCGGCGCAGGCGTCGGCCGAGGCAGACGTCATCATGATCCTCGCGCCGGACACCAAGCAACGGATCATCTACGCCAACGACATTGCGCCCAATCTGAACTCCGGTGACGCGCTGTTGTTCGGGCACGGCTTCAACATCCGGTACGACCTGATCCAGCCACCGTCCGATGTGGACGTCGCGATGGTGGCGCCCAAGGGGCCCGGACACCTGGTGCGCAGGCAGTTCGTCGACGGCAAGGGTGTGCCGTGCCTGATCGCGGTTGATCAGGACCCGACCGGCGGTGCCCAGGCGCTGGCGCTGTCCTACGCCAAGGCGATCGGCGGTACCCGCGCCGGGGTGATCAAGACCACTTTCACCGAGGAGACCGAGACCGATCTGTTCGGGGAGCAGACAGTGCTCTGTGGCGGGATCACCTCGCTGGTGCAGGCCGGGTTCGAAGTCCTCACCGAGGCCGGCTATGCGCCCGAGGTGGCGTACTTCGAATGCCTGCACGAGGTCAAGCTGATCGTCGACCTGATGTATGAGGGCGGGATCGCCCGGATGCGCTACTCCATCTCCGACACTGCTGAGTACGGGGACCTCACCCGCGGGCCGCGGGTGATCACGCCGCAGGTCAAGGACGAGATGCGCCGGATTCTCACCGAGATCCAGGACGGCACCTTCGCCCAGGAGTGGGTCGCCGAGGACGACAACGGCCGTCCGAACTTCGCCAAGCTGCGTGCCGAGGGAGAGCAGCACCCCATCGAGCAGGTCGGCGCGCGGCTGCGTGGGTTGATGTCCTGGGTTGATCGGCCGCTCACCGACACCGCCTAGACTCAGTCAGCGTGACCCGACCACTAGTCCTGATCGCCGAGAAGCTCGCACCGTCGGTGCTGGAGATCTTCGACGACGAGTTCGATGTCCAGCACGTCGACGGCACCGATCGTGCGGCCCTGTTCGAGGCGCTAGCCGATGCGGAAGCGCTGCTGGTGCGCTCGGCCACCCGGGTGGACGCCGAGGCGCTGAGTCACGCCCGCCGGCTCAAGGTCGTCGCCAGGGCCGGCGTTGGGCTGGACAACGTCGACGTGCCGGCCGCCACCGAGCGCGGCGTGATGGTGGTCAACGCGCCTATTTCCAACATCGTCTCGGCCGCCGAGCACGCCGTCGCGCTGCTGTTGGCGGTGGCTCGGCACATCCCGGCGGCCGACGCCAGCCTGCGTAGCGGGCAGTGGAAGCGCAGCTCGTTCAGCGGCGTCGAGCTGTTCGGCAAGACCGTCGGCGTGGTCGGACTGGGCAAGATCGGCCAGCTGGTGGCGCAGCGGCTGGCCGCCTTCGGAACCGAGCTGATCGCCTACGATCCCTATGTGTCCCCGGCCCGGGCCGCTCAGCTGGGTATCGAGCTGGTCGACCTGGACGGGTTGCTGTCCCGAGCGGACGCCATCTCGATCCACCTGCCCAAGACTCCTGAGACGCTCGGCCTGATCGGGGCCGACCAGCTCGTCAAGACCAAGCCAGGGGTGCTGATCGTCAACGCCGCCCGCGGTGGCCTGGTGGACGAGCAGGCGCTGGCCGACGCGGTGCGAAGTGGGCAGGTCGGTGGCGCCGGGATCGACGTCTTCGCCACCGAGCCGTGCACGGCCAGCCCGCTGTTCGAGCTTCCGCAGGTCGTTGTCACGCCGCACTTGGGTGCCTCCACCGCCGAGGCGCAGGACCGCGCGGGCACCGACGTCGCGCGCAGCGTGCTGCTGGCGCTACGCGGTGAGTTCGTTCCCGACGCGGTGAACGTGATCAGCAATGGAGTGGTCGGCGAGGAGGTTCGGCCCTGGCTGCCGCTGACCCAGAAACTGGGTACCGTGCTGGCCACCCTGACCGCGCGTTCGCCTGATTCGGTGACCGTCGACGTTCGTGGTGAGCTGGCCGCCGAGGACGTCTCAGTCCTGCAGCTTGCGGCGCTTCGCGGCATCTTCACCGATGTGGTCGCTGATCAGGTCACCTTCGTCAATGCGCCGCGGCTGGCGCAGGAACGCGGGGTCGCCGTCACCGTGGTGACCGCGCCGGAGAGCCCGAGCCACCGCAGTGTGGTCAGCGTGCGGGGTGCCTTCGCCGACGGCACCGTTTCCTCGGTGTCGGGAACACTGTCCGGACCTGCCCAGGTGCCGAAGTTGGTCGAGATCGATGGCCGGCACTTCGACCTTCGGGCCCAGGGCGAGGCCATCTTCATGGAGTACCCGGACCGCCCGGGCGTGATGGGAACCGTCGGCACGTTGCTGGGGGCGGCAGACGTCAACATCGAAGCGGCCCAGATCAGCCAGACGACTGCCGGTACTGATGCGGTCATGATGCTCCGGGTCGACCAGAGCGTGCCAAGGGATGTACTGGACGCGATCGGGGCCTCGGTTGGCGCCCGCACCGTCCGCTCGGTCACATTCGGCTGACCTTTCCCAGCACCGAATACCCATCCGGATCAGTCACAATCCGCGATCGACTGGGTACTGTCCGTCAGTGCCTCGCATCCTGGTGGCGAGCCGATGGGCTCGCCGGCCCCGAGACTTTCGACGGAGTCGTCCGGCGGTCCTGGGCTTCGTGCTCGCCGTGATTGCCTCGGTGGGGTTCAACGGCCCGGCCAGTGGTTTGCCCGGTCCGGTCCAGCTCGCGGTTGGGCTGCCGCCCGCAGCCGGGCTGCGGCCGGGACCGCTGCAGGGCAAGATCAGCCCCCGGCTGGATGCTGCGCAGGGGCCGATAACGGTGTTCGTCGAGCTCGCCCACACCCCAGCGGTGGAGGTCTTCCACGCCGAGCGCAGCGCTGGGCGGCCCGCCACGGTCGCGGCGGGGCTGGCCAGCGTCGCCAAGAGCAAGGTGGAGCAGGCCGCTGACCGGGCGCTCGGGTTGCTGCGATACCGCAATGCGGGCGTGCGCGAGCTGTTCCGTACCACCAACGCTGTGCCTGGACTGGCCGTGATCGCCGATGCGGATGCGGTCCGCCAACTGGCCGGTTCGTCCGATGTCCGCTCGGTGTACAAAATCGTGCCCAAAACCGCGATGAACTCCAACGCCGTACAGCTGACCAGGACGCTGCGTGCCTGGCAGCAGACCGGGCGGTTGGGTGACGGGGTACGGATCGGCATCATCGACGACGGGATCGATTACACGCACGCAGACTTCGGCGGTCCCGGCACCCCGGCGGCCTACACCGCCACCGACCGCACCGTGATCAACCCGAACTACTTCCCGACCCGCAAAGTGGTGGGTGGATACGACTTCGCCGGCGACGACTACGACGGTGGCGCGACCGGTGGTGCGCTGGGGATCATTCCACGGCCGGACCCCAATCCGCTGTCCTGCGGTCAACACGGCAACCACGTCGCCGGAACCGCCGCCGGGTTCGGCGTCAACAGTGACGGCAGCACCTTCCGCGGTAATTACCAGCAGCTTGATTCAGCGACGCTCAACGCCCTGCGGATCGGCCCCGGGACCGCGCCGCATGCACTGCTGTACGCGCTGAAAATCTTTGGCTGCCAGGGCATGACAGCGCTGACCGCCAAGGCGATGGACTGGGCGCTGGACCCCAATGGCGATGGCGACTTCTCCGACCGGCTCGATGTGGTGAACCTGTCGCTGGGCTCGGACTACGGTGCTCCGGACGATCCGGACAGCCTGTTCGTCCGCACGCTCGCGGTCAACGGGGTGCTGCCGGTCTTCGCCGCGGGCAACGGCGGTGACCTTTACGACATCGGTGGAGCACCGGGCAACACTCCCGAGGCGCTCACCGTGGCCAGCACCCGAGACTCCACGGTGCTGCGCGACGGCGCCCAGGTCACCGCGCCCAGCGGCGTGGCCGAGATGTCGGGCGGCCAGATGGTGGGTGGCCAGTACAGCCAGGACTTCGCCGGCTACGACGGCCTGGATCGCACCGCGCCGGTGGTACGGCTGTCCGATCCCGCCAACGCCGACGGCTGCCAGCCTTACTCGGGTCCCGACGCTGCTGCGGTGGCGGGCAAGCATGTCTGGCTGGAGTGGGACGACGATAACGCCACTCGGCGCTGCGGTTCTAAGGTGCGGGCCGACCATGCGCTGGCAGCCAGGGCGCCAGGAGTGCTGCTGTCCTCCGCGACGGAGCATTTCGCCGCGGCCATCGCAGGTAACGCCGGGGTGCCGATGTTCCAGTTGACCGGTGCAGTTACTGCGGCGCTGCGTCCGGCGCTGCAGGCTGGGACGCTCGCGGTACGGCTTGCTGGAAAGCTTCGGACGTCGGTACCCACCGATGACCCACGAATCACTGACACTGTCAGTGAGTTCAGCTCACGTGACGTTCGGGGTCCGGCCCTCAAACCGGACGTGGCGGCACCCGGGGACACCATCGCATCGGCGCTGACCGGCAGCGGATCGGACGTCCGGGTGATCAGCGGGACGTCGATGGCTTCCCCGCACGTCGCGGGCATCGCGGCGTTGGTCCGGCAGGCGCATCCGGACTGGAGTGTGGCTGAGGTCAAGGCCGCGCTGGTGAGTACCGCAGGATCGGATGTCCATTCGCTCAACGGTCAGCAGGGCCCGCTCGCGGCGCCCAACCGGGTCGGCGCCGGCCGGGTGGACGGCGCAGCCGCGGTCCGCAACCAGGTGCTGGCGATGGTGCCGGATGACCCCGGTCAGGTCAGTGTCGGCTTCGGCGTGGTGCAGGCGACCGGTCCAGTCACCCTCAGCAAAACGATCAAACTGGTGAACAAGGGCGTGACCGAGGCCCGGTACGCGGTCGTCTACCAGCCGATCACCACCATGCCCGGAGTCGAATACCTACTGTCCAGTCGGTCCGTCGACATCGCCCCGCGGGGAGTGGCGGCAGTGACCGTCACGCTGCGCATCGACGACCCGTCGGCGCTGCGCAGGACCGCCGATCCGACTATCGAGAAAATCCAACTCGGTGCGGCCCGCCAGTTCGTCGCCGACGCCTCCGGCCGGGTCGTGTTCAGCGCGGCCGACGGTTCGGCTGTGGGTGTGCCGCAGGACACGATGACCCTGCGGGTGCCGGTCTACGCCGCCCCGAAGCCCGTGTCCGATCTCTCGGTACCCGAAAGTCTGCGATTCCGGGGTGGCGACCGGCAGGCCGTGCTATCCCTGTCCGGCCGCGGAGTGGACCAGGGCAGCGGAGATGCCGCCTACCGCTCGCTGATCAGCGTCCTGCAGCTGCAGAACGAGAGCGGCCGGTTGGCGCAGTGCAAGGGCGTTTTCGTGGCGGCTTGCACGCCCAACGGGACCGCTCAGGGAGGTGACATTCGCTATGTCGGTGTGACCTCCACTGCGCCGCTTGCCGTGGCCCGGGGCAGGCCGAACGACGCTTTGCTCGCTTTCGGGATCACCACCTGGGAGGACTGGTACAACGTCGGTAGCAACACCATTCCGCTCGTCGACATCGATACGACCGCGGATGGGCTGCCCGACTTCGAGGTCCGCGGGACGAAGCTGGCCGGGACCGATGTGCTCGTCGCGGCGACCGTCGACCTGCATGCGCCGTCAGAATCCCCACCGGTACAGGTGCTGCCGGTCAATGGGCAGTTCGGGGACGTGGACTCTGGTGTCTTCGACAGCAACATCATCGTGCTGCCGGTGTCGCTGACCGCGCTGGGCATCGACCCGTTGGCCACAACGACACCGATCAGCTACACCACGGCAGTCGCCAGCTACTACACCGGGCCGGTGAACATCGGCAAGGTCATCGACAGCACGGGTCCGGCGTTGTTCGACGCCGTGCGGCCGGGACTGTGGGCCCACGGGACCGGGGATCCTGCATTGAGCTATCTGGCCCGCCCGGGGACCGCGCTGACGGTCAATCGGGACACCACCGCCGCGATGGCCCAACGTGCGAACCAGCTGCTGGTGTTGCACCCGGCCAACCTCAGTGGGAAGCGGGTGCAGTTGGTGCAGGTGTCGGCGCCTGGCTCTGTGTTGGTTGGAGAGCTGGTGAGCGGCCCGGGTCCTGCCGTGCCACTTCCCGTGCCCGCAGCGCCTCCCGTGCCGGTGGTGTCCGCTGACCGGGTGCGTAGCTCGCCTCGTCCGAGCGGTCCGTGATATTCGGCAGAATGGGCCATCCGGGTTAGCTTTTGGGTATCCATCGTGCGGTGCTCGACGTCGCTGCGGGTAACCTGCCCGCGGCAGAGGGTCCCACGGCTGGGGCCCGGGCACTGGAGGTGGTTCATGCGGCTCGCAGTGATCCCTGGCGACGGGATCGGTCCGGAGGTGATCGGTGAGGCGCTCAAGGTCCTGAACGAGGTCGCCCCCCATGCCGAGACCACGCCTTACGATCTCGGTGCTGCGCGCTGGCACTCCACCGGGGAACTACTTCCTGAGTCGGTGCTCAACGAGCTACGCCAGCACGACGGCATTCTGCTCGGCGCAGTGGGGGACCCCTCGGTGCCCAGTGGGATCCTTGAGCGCGGGTTGCTGCTGCGGTTGCGTTTCGAACTGGACCACCACGTGAACCTGCGGCCGACACGGCTTTATCCCGGGGTGCGTAGTCCCCTCGCGGATCCGGGCAGCATCGACATGATCGTGGTGCGGGAGGGCACCGAAGGCCCCTATGTCGGCAACGGCGGGTTGTTGCGCAAGGACACCCCCCACGAGATCGCCACCGAGGTCAGCCTGAACACGGCCTTCGGCGTGGAGCGAGTCGTGCGGGATGCGTTCGCCCGTGCCGCGGCGCGCCCGCGCAGGCACCTGACGCTGGTGCATAAGACGAACGTGCTTTCCTACGCCGGATCGCTGTGGTCGCGCATCGTGGAGGAGGTGTCGCTGCAGCATCCCAACGTGACGGTGTCCTACCAGCACGTTGACGCGGCCACCATCCACCTGGTCACTGACCCTGGCCGGTTCGACGTGATCGTCACCGACAACCTGTTCGGCGACATCCTCACCGACCTCGCGGCGGCTGTCACCGGTGGGATCGGCCTTGCCGCCAGCGGGAACCTTGACGTGACCCGCCGCAACCCCAGCATGTTTGAGCCGGTACACGGCTCTGCCCCCGACATTGCCGGCCAGGGCATTGCTGACCCGACCGCGGCGGTGCTATCGATCGGGCTGATGCTCGCTCATCTCGGGATGGATGAGCCGTCTCGCCGGGTAGAGGCCGCAGTGGCCTTCGACCTCGCCACCCGGGATCACACCCACCCAGGCGGTACCCACGCCATCGGCGATCGGTTGGCAGCACTGGTCTCGTCGAGCCAGCGGGTCGAACGCGCCGGCCTGTAGAGCGCGTCCTATCCGCCGAGCGCGCCGGCGACACCAGCTCTTTGCGGAGTCTCCTCCCGCCGGGACCGACACCGGCGGGGTGGCCCATGGTCGCGCTTGCGCGCCCGGTGTGCCACACTGCGCGCGTGGCCTGCTACACCGTGACCATTATCGCTGAGCGCGTCGGGTAACCGCACCATCACCCGACGCGCAGACCTCTCGCATCCGCGGGGGGTCTTTTTTGTTGCCCGGTTCTGACTCATCTGACTCAGGAGCGCTTGCCGATGTCCCGCACCACGCCCGCCGGCACCCCACTCGGCGACGACTTCCACCTCTACGACACCACGCTGCGCGACGGCGCCCAGCGCGAGGGCATCTCCTACTCGGTGGCCGACAAGCTCGCCGTTGCCCGGCTGCTGGACACGCTCGGGGTGGGCTTCATCGAAGGAGGCTGGCCCGGTGCGCTGCCCAAGGACACCGAATTCTTCGTCCGCGCCGCAGCTGGTGAGCTGCAACTGGCCCACGCCGTGCTGGTGGCCTTCGGTTCCACCCGGCGGGCTGGTCTGGCCGTCGCAACCGATCCGCAAGTGCAGGCACTGCTGACCTCACAGGCCCCGGTGATCACCTTGGTGGCCAAGTCCGACCGCCGGCACGTTGAGCGGGCGCTGCGGGTGGACGTCACCGAGGCCTGCGCGATGGTCCGAGACACCGTGGCGTTGCTCGTCGCCGAGGGCCGGCGGGTGTTCCTTGACGCCGAGCACTTCTTCGATGGCTACGCCTTCGACGCGGACTGCGCGCTGCGGGTGCTCGATGCCGGCGTCACCGCCGGCGCCGACGTCGCGGTGCTGTGCGACACCAATGGTGGACAGCTGCCGCTGCAGCTGGCGGAAACAGTCGCTGAGGTGGTGGCCCGGACGGGTTTCCGGGTCGGGATCCATTGCCAGGACGACACTGCCTGCGCGGTGGCCAATTCGGTCGCGGCGGTGCAGGCCGGGGCCAGCCACGTGCAGTGCACCGCCAACGGCTACGGCGAACGGACCGGCAACGCGGACCTGTTCGCCGTCATCGGCAACCTCGTCACCAAGCTGGGGATGCCGGTCCTGCCTGAGCCCGGAATGGCCGAGCTCACCCGCACTTCGCACGCGCTGGCCGAGATCGCCAACCTTGCGCCCGACACCCACCAGGCCTACGTCGGGAGGTCGGCCTTCGCCCACAAGGCGGGGCTGCACGCGAGTGCGATCAAGGTGGATCCGGAGCTGTACAACCATCTGGATCCCGTGGTGGTCGGCAACTCGCAGCGCGTGCTGGTCACCGAGATGGCCGGTCGGGCCAGCATCGAGCTCAAGGGCACCGAGCTCGGGTTGGACTTGGCCGGCCGCTCGGCCGAGATCGGCGTGGTCACCGCGCGGGTCAAGGAGCTCGAGTCCCGGGGCTGGTCGTTCGAGGCTGCCGACGCCTCCTTCGAGTTGCTGGTGCGTCAGGAGGTCGACGACATGCCGCCCGCACCGCCATGCCGGTTGGAGTCCTACCGGGTGATGGTGGACCATCAGGCCGACGGCGAGGTGGTTGCGCAGGCGACGGTGAAAGTACACGTGGCGGGGGAGCGGGTGATCGCCACCGCGGAGGGCAACGGGCCGGTCAACGCGCTGGATGCCGCAGTGCGCCAGGCTTTGGATCCCCATGTGCCGTGGCTGAAGACCGTGGAGCTGTCCGACTACAAGGTCCGTATCCTGCCTGGCACGCACGGCACCGACGCGGTGACCCGGGTGCTGGTGGACACCAACGACGGCACCGGGTCCTGGACCACGGTTGGCGTGCACGGCAACGTGGTGGAGGCGTCTTGGCTGGCCCTGCTCGACGCGCTGACTTACGCGGCGTTGCGCCACGATGGCGTGGCTGCCCGGTAGCGTCGCAGCTCGTGCGCATTGGCAGGATCGCTCATTCCCAGGGGGTGGCCTTCGCCGCCCTGGAGATGGGGCCGGACGGCGAGGAGTTGGCGGTAGAGATTGCCGATCACCCGTTCGGCCCGGTGAATTTCACCGGCCGTCGCTGGCCGCTTCCCGACGTCCGGCTGCTGTCCCCGATCTTGCCTACGAAGATCATCGGAATCGGCCGGAACTATGCCGCGCATGCCCAAGAATTGGGCAACGAGTCGCCAGCCCACCCGGTCATGTTTCTGAAACCCAACACGACGGTGATAGGGCCCAACGCGCCGATCAAGTTACCCACCGATTCCCAGCGAGTGGATTACGAGGGCGAGTTGGCATTGGTGATCGGTCTTCCGTGCCGCGATGTGCCAGCCATGCAGGCGGCCGACGTGCTGCTCGGCTGCACAGCGGCCAACGACGTCACCGCCCGAGACCACCAGCGCAGCGACGGCCAGTGGACTCGGGGCAAGAGTCACGACACGTTCTGCCCGCTGGGCCCGTGGATCGACACCACTGTGGACCCCGCCGACCTGGCCGTGCGTACCGAGTTGGACGGTGCAGTGATGCAGGACTCTCGCACGTCGATGCTGCTCCATGCGGTGCCCGCGTTGGTCGAGTGGGTCTCTCGGGTGATGACCCTGTTGCCCGGTGACGTGATCCTTACCGGCACCCCAGCGGGCGTCGGTCCACTGCACGCTGGGCAGAGCATCTCGGTCACCGTCGAAGGCGTCGGCACGCTGACCAACCCGGTCACGCTGAGGTGAGCTCTTCAAGTACCGCCAACCCCCCTCGCGGCTGCTCCTTTCGACTACCAACCCACGGTCGGCCGCTGTGGTTGCCGTGAAGCCTACCCGCCGGATCACGCGGCCCACGAAGCGTGAAAAGTTGGGCATAGCTGGCTGGTGGGGGAACCGCGAGGTACCCCTCGCCCACGTGGAGAAAGGCGAGGTCGACGGCGTTCGGTTGGTATTTCGGTCAGTTCGCGGCGATGCCATGGGTGCCCAGCGGCAATCCACCAGTAGCGGGTACCGCGGTGGGCTTCCGTCCACCTCGATCCGGAACCAGTTGACGGTCAGCTCATTGGGATCGCCGGTGTGCACGTACAAGAACTGGCGGTCGCGGCTCACAGTGCTGTCTACGAGAAGGCTGGAGTCTTCCTGACGGGGCTGAAGGTCAGCAGTGTGCGGTCCTCTCCAGGAGGTTTGGGCCGGACTGACACGAAGTACGTGCAATGACGTCGCGGTTGGTCGATATCGCGCAAACGGAGTCTTGTTTCGCACCCATCGACGCGGTGCGCCACCGTCTGATGTGAGCAGCCGCTGATTGAGATTCACGGCGCCGACCCGTTCGCCGAGCCAGTCAGCTACGCGGCTGTTGTCTCACGAGCTGGTCCGTACGGCCGCCAGTCGAACTGCACTACCCCGGCTGGCGGCCTCGGATCGGATGGTTCAGGGCTGACGTGGGCCTGGTTCTGCGGCTGCGGATGCGGTGAGCCCGTGCTCTGCGATGTCGTTGGCGATATCGATGCCGAGCCTAACCCCACCGATGTTCTGTGTGAGGTCGATCTTGTCGTTCTCGTCGACAGCGAAACCGTCGAATATCCAGTGCACACCGAGGAAGACCCGGCTGCGGCTGTTCTCCTCGATCATCTGCCACACGCCGCCGGGGAAGTTCCGTACATGACGCGGCCGGACTGTTCCGGTGTTGTCGACGCTGACCCCGTTGAGCTCCTCGGAGACGAACTCGAGCCCCTCCACGACATCGTCCGGGCAGTACTCGCCTTTGCCGTAGAAACACCTGACGGACTGGAAGGCCGCCGCGCCGAACGTCGCGTGGCCCGACGGGTAGGCCGGGAAGTTCGGAGTGAAGTTCTTCTTGCCGACGTTGTTCGTGTTCTGCGCACCGAGCGGCAGCCAGCCGGGGTCGGCGTCGATATCCAGCTCGTTGCCGCCAACGCCGGTCGGACCCGTGGAAGGGTCGTGCTCCCGAATCCCGACCACTGGGCGCCATACGTCGTAGAAGTACTTGTCGTCCCAGGCCAGGATGCCCGCATCACCCATCGCAGCATTGACCAGCGCGAACAGCCGGGCGTTCGCGGCGACTTCGTTGGCCTGCGCGTCTGCGATCTTGCGAACGATCTGGTTGTACAGCCGAGGCGGCGTGCCGAGCTCCTTGGCCCCGTCGTAGCCCCAGAAGATTCCGATGAGGGTCTCCGTGGGGGTGCGGGAGGGCAGGAGATCGGCCGGCAGTGTCCCGATGAGTTGCGGAGCGATGCCCTTGCTGCGGACCTGCTTGAGGGCTTGGTTGTACTCCTCGCTGCCGAGCTGCGGGGACTCATCGAGGCGATGGCGCGTGTTCACGGCGAAGTTGCGCGACTGGGAACCGTAGAACGGGGCGTAGAAACCCTGGCCGGGGTTATCCGGGTCCTCCCGGTGGTGCATCGGAGCGATCGAGGGGGAGTAGCCGGCGCCGCTGAGACTGGGGTCGTTCTGGCGTAGGGCGAGGATGGCCTCGGCGACCGCCCGGCCGAAGTCATGACCATCCGAGCGGGGCTGACCGCCAGGCAGGCTTGCCGCAGCCAGCTGGGCGTCGAAGAACGCCGTCTGCGTCGGGTAGAGCGCGCTCAGCGTGGCGTGCGCTGCAGCAGCCACCGCCGAGTCGGCGTCGGCACCCGGTGCGGGCGTCGGCAAGTCGGCCAGGTACGGCTCGTACTTCCCGTTGATGCTGAAGTAGGCGTCGTGCATGGCCAGGTGCACGATTGCGTAGGCCCGCGAGCTGCCACACGGGCCCTGAGATCCTGCCTCCTCCGGCGGGCGGATGGTGTGAGTTGTGCGGTCGGCCTCGTTGACGACTTCGTTCCAGTACAAAATGGGATCCACTGGTTTTCGCTCCTTCCAGATGCGGCGCGCAGAACGGCGCCATAGGTCAGAGATGGAATGACTTGCCGCTGATACCACTGATGTGGGACGTCTCCAACAGGGATCCCTGCCAGACAGAGTTGTGGTGGCTTTGCGTAGAAAGACGAATCCGGAGTGGTAAGACTCGCCTGCGGCGTTCGCCGGCGACCTCATCGCCACCTGATACCCCGGCGCTGGCTCTGAAGGCGGTTACCGCTCACCGAGAGCGGCGACGTGGAACGCGTCGAGTTCGGGCCTGGTGTGCTCGTGGCCGGTTGGAGCGACTCTCAAATCCACAGTGGTTAACGGTTGGCGGCAGTTAGCGACCCGTGAAACGGGGGTTGGTAGCCCTTGGAGAGCTACCACGGGCGAAGGGCGGGGCGTGCTCGGGGAGCAGTCCGATGCCCACTGCTGTGGCGGGCACCGCCTGCAGCTGGGGAAAACGCTGCAGCAGCCGGATGGGTAGCGTGGGTCGGCCCGACTCGGCTCCGACCTGCGCGACGTGACCGGCCAGCGCCGGCCCGAGCAGGCGCGCGTGGATGACGCGCTGCACAGCCTGGGTCAGCGCCGTCGGCGCCCATCGCCGCAGCTGGACCAGGTCGAGATGGCGGCGGGTCAGCGCACCGCGGCGCAGCGGTTCGGCCAGCAGGCGAGCCGCTGCCACGGCGTCCTGAATGGCGAGGTTGATACCGACCCCGCCGACCGGTGACATCGCGTGCGCGGCGTCCCCCAAGCACAACAGCCCGTCGGTCGACCAGCGACGCAGCCGATCCAGTCGGACGTCCAGCAGCGCCACATCGTCGAAGGAGCGCACAGTGTTCATCCGGTCGGCCAGCCACGGGATCATCACGGCTACCCGGCGCCGGAACGCCGCTATTCCCTCCGCCCGCAGTGCGGCATCGGAGCCCTTGCGGATCAGGTAGGCGCTCTGGAAGTAGTCCCCGCGGTCGATGAGGACCATGCCCTGCCCCGATCCGAAACGGGCAACTCCACCTCGCGGGTCGTTTTCGCGGCGAGGCAGCCGGAACCACCACACGTCCATCGGCACTCCGAAGGATCGAGCGTGCAGCTCGGCAGCGTCCCGGAGTGTCGAGCGCCGCCCGTCGCATGCCACGGTGAGGTCTGCCCGCAGCTGTCCGCTGCTTCCGTCGGTCGACTGGTACTGCACACCGACGACCGTGCCACCCTCAGTGAGCAGCCCGGTTGCTTGGGTGTTCATCCGCAAGGTGAATGTCGGCTCGGCGCGCCCGGCGTCGGCGAGCAGGTCGAGGAAATCCCATTGGGGGACGAAGGCCAGATGCTTGTGCGGACCGGGGATCCGGCGGAAATCCCCGACCGGGACTAGATCGTCGCCGATCTGGATCTGGAGCTGCTCGACGAGCCGATGTGGGATCTTTGCGAACTTCTCCCCCAGCCCGAGTTCGTCGAGCAACGTCAGGGTGGAGGGATGCACGGTGTCGCCCCGGAAGTCGCGCAGAAAGTCACCGTGTTTCTCCAGCACGGTGACGGCCACTCCGGCCCTGGCCAGTAGCAGGCCGAGCATCATGCCGGCCGGGCCCCCGCCTACCACACAACACGTCGTGTGCTCCATGTCCGACCTCTTTCAACAGACGTTGAATACAGTTCATGGTGCTCCTGATCGAACCGACGGTCAAGGCGGCGGCCCCGATAGGCTGGCCCGACGATGAACCATCTCGACACTGTCCGCGTCCGGTTCTGCCCGTCACCTACCGGAACCCCGCATGTCGGACTGATCCGTACCGCCCTGTTCAACTGGGCCTTCGCCCGCCACCACGGTGGGTCGCTGGTGTTCCGCATCGAGGACACCGACAGCGCGCGGGACTCCGAGGAGTCCT
>JALZDN010000014.1 GCA_030862525.1 Actinomycetota bacterium
TGCGCGCTGAACTCGCGCCGGTGGCCCGGGCGGTGCATGTCGCCCACACCGCCTAGATCCGCCACCGGTTGGCGTCGACAGTGCGTGCCGGTTCCTCGAATCCGCTAGCGGCGGCTGGTTCGACCCGCAGGTTGTTTCGGTATTCGTGTCCCACCCATGCAGACGAGCTCGTCGCACGGCTAGTGCTCCGTGATTCTGTTGATCTTACTTCGAGTTGTTCTCGACGAGTTTCTTGATGTTGACCTGGGCGAGGTCGACCTTGGCGAGGATTTCGTCGGCGGTGGCGGTCCAGGTGAACGGCTTGGGGTTGCTGTTCCAGTGGGCTATGTAGGCTTCACCCGGACACGCAAAGCTAGCGTGTCCGATAAGGAACCGCTATCGGACGCGTCCGGCACCCAAGCAGGGCGCGAGAGCGAGATGATCACTGCCGGATGGTCATGCCTGTAAGTTCATGCCCCAACAGCGGTAGGAGCTGCGGGGCGGCTCTGCGGTGAGGATTTTAAGCTGTTGTGGCGCTCCTACTGCGCTGGAGGGCGCGGTAGACGGTCGGGCGGCTGACCCCGAACAG
This sequence comes from Actinomycetota bacterium, assembly GCA_030862525.1. Lineage (GTDB taxonomy): Bacteria > Actinomycetota > Actinomycetes > Mycobacteriales > Pseudonocardiaceae. The sequence continues at coordinate 569 of JALZDN010000014.1, forward strand.
GTCGGCGACCTCGGCTGTGCTGTGCTCCCCGGCAGCGATCAAGCTGACCAGATGAGCTTGCTGCCGTGCGGTGAGCTTGGGCCTGCGGCCGCGCAAGCGACCCTTGGCTTTGGCGACCCTCATCCCCTCCTTGGTCCGCAGCCGGATGAGGTCGGCCTCGAACTCCGCGACCATTGCCAAGACGTTGAACAGCAACCTGCCCACCGCATCGTTGGGGTCATACACCGACCCGCCCACGCGGAGCCGGACATGGCGGGCGGTCAGTTCATCGGCGATGGCTCGGGCATCGGGCAGGGACCGGGCCAGCCGGTCCAGCTTGGTCACCACCAGGGTGTCGCCGTCCCGGCACGCCGCGAGGGCTTCCCGCAGCCCCGGGCGCTCCCGGTTGGTGCCGGTCAGTCCGTGGTCGACGTAGATGCGCTTGGCCGGCACGCCCAGCCCGATCAGACCGTCTCGTTGAGCGGTGAGATCCTGCTGGTCAGTGGAACAGCGGGCATAACCAATCAAAAGCGCCGCCATGGCGCACCTCCCGAGACAATAGGTCGGCCCGCTACGGCGCAGCGGTCGCCGACAGCGACTGGGGCCGCCATACCGCATTTCACCCCGCGACCGCCGAGCCGAGAGCGGATCCCTAACGAGACAGGGGCTCCGCATCGTCCGAACGCGCGGAGGTCTACGTGTGGCCACCGACGTCCCTTCGCGGTCCGGTGTCTGTGCTCGGCGGCATGATGAGGCTCGTGGTCATGCCGCCGAAGCCCGGCCCGATGAGAGAGGCGATCGCGAACTCGATCGCCCGCGAGGTGAAGTCCTACAACGTCGCCGCGTTCTGTGAGCGCTTAGGATTGGCACCCAAGGACCAGATGAGGACCCGCACCGAAGCAAGGCCATGTACGTGCTGGCCCGCCTGCAAGAGCGCAAGCTCCCGGAGCTGCTTGAGCTCGCCCGTGCGGTGCTGGCGGAATGGGACGATGACTATCTTCAAGCCCTGGTCGACCGGACCGGAGTCACCGGGGTCGCTGGTGAACTCAAGAACCTAATCTTCGCCTCTACCGGCCCCAAGCCGGAGATCGTGCTGCGGGACGCTCTGAACAACGCCGTCCAGATCACGAAGGGCGCGGAGAACTGCCTCATCTACGATCGGCCACTGCCTGAGGCGGGTCTGACCTGGGCCGCCCTGGTGAACTGGTGGGCTGCGGACGTGCTACAAGAGGGCAACCTGGACGTCGCCCAACGGCACCTGCACCAGCGGCTGACGATGTCACTGGCTAGCCCACCCGAGAAGCTGCTCTTCCGCACCTACGCAGACCGTTTTGTAGCAGATTCCGGTGTGCCGGCGCTCTTGCCTCAGGTGTATCTACACTACGACCCGTACGTGCGGCGGTACCCCCAGGAGCGACCCGGCTCCGTCATCCGGCAGCGGATGGATTTCCTGCTGTTGCTGCCGCAGCGCCGACGCGTCGTCCTGGAAGTCGACGGCCGCCATCACTACGCGAGCTCGAACGGCCAGGCCGACCCCCACAAGTACGCCACAATGGTCGCCGAGGACCGTCGGCTCCGGCTGGCCGGCTACGAGGTGTTCCGGTTCGGCGGCGCTGAACTGATGCACGAGGAGCCTGCCAAGGCGCTGCTCGAGGACTTCTTCACTCGGCTACTCGACGGCTCCCAACCGGAGCACCTGTAGACGATCGTCTTGCGGACACTCCGAGGCGTCCACCGCTGCTGCCTTCATGGACAGCGATAGCGTCGTCAGTCGGGGTTCGTCGGCGAGGCGCTGTATTCCTCGTCGGTGACGTGTCGGCCCCAGGTGACGGGGCGGCCGGACTCGTCGTTCTGTTGCATGGCGATGTGGGTCATGAACCGGTTCGGAGCCGCGCCGTGCCAGTGGTTCTCCTCTGGCTCGAAGAACACGCGGTCGCCTGGGCGGATGGTCTCGATCGGACCACCCTCGCGCTGGCACAGTCCCACGCCCTCGGTGACGAAGATCGTCTGGCCGTGCGGGTGCGTATGCCAGGCGGTGCGCGCCCCGGGCGTGAAGTGCACGGCGGCTGCGCCGAACGTTGAGCTGCCGGCGGGTGCGGCGACGGCGTCGATGTAGACGTCGCCGGTGAACCAGTTGTCGGGGCCCTTCTGGGTGTCAATGCTTCTTCGGATGACCTGCATGAGGTGCTCGCTTTCGGTTCCTCGTCCGTACAGCTCGTGATCAGAGGGTGAGCAGTGTCTTGATGGCGCGGCGCTCGTCCATCGCTTTGTATCCCTTGGCTGCCTGGTCCAGTGGGAGGGTGAGATCGAAGACCTTGCCAGGATTGATCTTGCGGCGCCAGATCAGGTCGATCAGCTCGGGCAGGAAGCGGCGCACCGGGGCCGGGCCGCCGTGTAGGTGTACGTGGGAGAAGAACAGCTCCTCGCCGGGCAGCTGCACGTTGTGGGCGACTCCGACGTAGCCGACGTGCCCGCCCGGGCGGGTGGAGCGGATGGCCTGCATCATCGATTCCTGGGTTCCGACCGCCTCGATGACGCTGTGGGCTCCGAGCCCGCCGGTCAGCTCCTTGATCTTGGCTACGCCCGCGTCACCCCGTTCTTCGACGATGTCGGTGGCACCGTACTCGCGGGCGAGCTTCTGGCGGGGCTCGTGACGGCTCATCGCGATGATCCGCTGCGCGCCGAGCTGCTTGGCGGCCAGGACCGCGAGGAGCCCGACCGCCCCGTCACCGACGACCGCGACCGTCTTGCCCGGGCCGGCCTCGGCCGCCACCGCACCAAACCATCCGGTGCCGAGCACATCGGAGGCGGCCAGCAGGCTCGGAATCAAATCCGCCGGTGGCAGCTCGGGGGTGGCAACCAGCGTGCCATCGGCAAGAGGAATGCGCGCCAGCTGCGCCTGCGTTCCGATAGAGCCCACCAGCACCCGGTGGATGCACGAGCTGGGATAGCCCGCCTGGCAGATCTCGCAGGTATTGTCGGAGGCGAAGAACGAGCCGACCACAAACTGGCCCGGCGTGATGTTCTGGACCTCGTTGCCGACCTCTTCGACGATGCCCACGTACTCGTGTCCCATCGCTGCGGGCTCGTGCACGTGCTCGATCCCACGGTAAGGCCACAGGTCTGAACCGCAGATGCAGGTCGCCGAGACGCGGATGATCGCGTCGGTCGGGGCGATGATGGTCGGGTCGTGGCGGTCTTCCACGCGAACGTCGCCGGGTGCGTGCATGACTACACCACGCATGGTGCGCTCCTTCTGGTCGAGATGTTGGTGATGCAAGCTCGGATTGGTGAGGTCGCGGTGTCGGATGTCGGGTCTGCGTAGGTGCGCGGGCGGGGTTCAGCGGGCGGTGTAGCCGCCGTCGACTGGCAGGGCGACACCGACGACGAAGCTGGCGGCGGGGCTGCACAGCCAGAGCACGGCGGCAGCCATTTCCTCAGCGGTGCCGAGTCGGCCGATGGGCTGGTTGGCGGCGGCTTCGTCGGCGTCGAGGTCGCCGGCAGCGATCATCCGGGTGACCATCGGCGTCTCGATGGTGCCGGGGCAGATGGCGTTGATGCGGATCCCGCGTGGGGCGTACTCAAGCGCAGCGGATCGGGTGAGTCCGATGACACCGTGTTTGGAAGCGTGGTAGGCAGCGCGGCCTGGCAGGCCCACCAGGCCGCCGAGCGACGAGCAGTTTACGATGGCCCCGGAGCCTTGAGTACGCATGTGGGCGAGTTCAGGTTTCATGCTGGCCCAGATACCGCGCAGATTGATGGCATTGACGCGATCGAACATCTCGGCGGGCTCGTCGGCGGCATCGGTGGCCGGGGCTTGGATACCGGCATTGTTGTAGGCCATGTCGAGGCTGCCGAACGCCTCGACAGTCGCGCCGACCGCGGCCGCGACCTGGGCTTCGTCGGCGACGTCGCAGTGCACGGCCAATATCCGGTGCCCGGCGTCGCGAAGTTGGGTGTCCGCCGCGTGCAGCGCCTGGTCGTCGACGTCGACGAGGGTCACCGCGGCACCGGCTTCGGCGAAGGCCCGGGCGGTGGCCAGGCCCATTCCGGAGCTGGCGCCGGTGACGAACGCGACGCGGCCGGAGAAGTCGTAGGTCGGGTTCACAAGAATGCTCCTTTTCGGGGTGTTCGGGTCAGTCGTCGGCGACGGTGATGGTCAGCGTGTCGTTGTCGCTGGCGCCGGTGATGGCGTCGAGTCCGGACTCGATCTCGCCGATCATCACGATCCCGGGGCCCGGAATCCGGAAGCCGTCCTCGTGGTAGTAGAAGGCCAGGTCCTTGCTGGGCGGCCAGTAGCCGAGCTGACCGGCTCGGTACTCGCTCTGCCCACGCCCGCTGGTGAGTTCGCGCGGCAGCGCCCCCGCTTTCTCCCGGCCGCCCAGGTCGTGCACGGTGATCGTCACCGGCAGCAGGGACGCGAAATCGCGGGCCGTGTCGTTGTCATACAGGCGAGCGGTGGCACTGGCCTCGCCGACAGTGAGCCGAATACGCATGATGGAATCCTTCTGGCCGGGCGGCGATGTGGTGGGCTGCGAACTCGTGGTCGCTGTGTGGTCTGCGGGCCCGGTCGAGGACGACCCGCACCCGGCCACGCCGGTTGAGGTCAATGTGACGGCCGCGACTACCAGAACCCCGGTAACCACGGGACGCAGTTGCTTGGCGCTCACGGTTCTCCCTTGCTGGTTTTCAGGCTGGCCCGATCCGGGGCCGGTACCAGCAACGCAACCGATATGACGGTCTCGAACGGGCCGCTCGAACCAGTACCGGCCGTCAGCGGTCGGCAAGTGGGCTAGCACAGGGATCACCTCACCGGGGGCGGGGATGCATATCCGGTCTTCGCGTCGACGGTTTGGGCGACGTCCAAGCCGAGGTCGGCGGCGGCCTCGGGCAGCAAGCCCGCGATCATGAACTCGGTGGCGCCCATCAGGAAGATGCCCGCGGCGATCACGTAGACCAACCCCGGCGGCCGCGTGGTCGGCGTGCTCGTAGCACCTCGCGGCAGTGTCCTCAATGTTGCGGTCCTCCCCGGGTAGCTCTGAATCGAGGCCGTCCTAAGGTGGGTCCCTCGATCTCCGGCATCCATGCAACGCCGCATGTCGCACACGGGGGAGGCGACGATGAGGGGGGTGCTGGCAGCACCCCCCTCAGAACCTGGCTGCGGTGGCCTGGGCGTCGTAGCGTCGGCGGTATGGGCACGCAGAACCACGCGGAGATCGGTGCCTTCCTGGCCTCGCGGCGCGCCCGGATCACCCCCGACCAGGTCGGGCTGCCGATCTATGACGCCGCTAAGCGCCGCGTACCCGGGCTGCGCCGTCAAGAGGTCGCCACCCTGGCCGGGCTCTCGGTCGACTACTACACCCAAATCGAGCGCGGAAAAGTCCACGGCGTCTCCGAATCCGTACTCGACGCCCTCGCCCGTGCCCTGCAGCTCGACGAGGCCGAACGCTCCCACCTGTTCGACCTGCACCGCAGCGCCACCACCAGCCCCCGGCGGTCTCGGCCCCGCCGCACCAAGACCATCCGGCCGATGGTGCAGCGCATGCTCGACGCCACGACCGTGCCCGCCTTCGTGCGCAACGCCCGCCAAGACTTCGTCTGCGGCAACCAGCTGGCCTACGCCTTCTACTCCCCGCTCTACCCCGACCCGCTGCGTCCCGACCCCAGCCACCCGGTCAACTTCGTCCGGTTCTGCTTCCTCGATCCCCTAGCGCGGGAGTTCTACCCCGACTGGGAATGGATGACCGACAGCGCGGTCAACCTGCTGCACACCGACGCCGGACGCGACCCCTACGACCGGGGCATCTCGGATCTGGTCGGGGAGCTGTCCACCCGCAGCGAGGAGTTCCGGGTGCGGTGGGCCAAGCACAACGTGCGCCTGCACTACACCGGGACCAAGCGCTTTCACCACCCCGTCGTCGGCGACATCGAGGTCACCTACGAAACGATGCCGCTTCCCGCCGACCCCGGCCTGGTCCTGACCATCTATAGCCCCGAACCCGGCACCCCCTCCGCCGACGCCATGACCCTCCTCGCCACCTGGGCCACCACCCACCTCGCCGACACCACACCCGCCGCCAACGCCGCCGAAACACCGTCTCAGTAGCCGATCCCTATCCGTACAAGCGCCGGTGCCGCGATGACTTCTGGGTAGAAGAGGCCTTTGCCATGCTTTGTGGTGGTCGGAGGGTCAGCTGGCGCAAGGTGGTCGGATGGATGAGCAGCCGAGTTTGGGGCAGTTGATCTGGTTGGTACGTCGGGAGTTGGAGTGGGCGCATGAGGTGGATGCCAAGCAACCGTTGCGTTTTGACGTGGGCACGGTGGAGTTAAACGTGGACGTCGAGGCCACACGAGTGAAGAAAGGGGAGGCGGGGCTGGATCTGAAGGTGGTCGCGTTCGGTGGGGGGAAGGCGGGTGGGTCCTTGGAGTCCACGCAGGCGACGACGTCCAAGGTGCGGGTGGTGCTGACTCCCCGGGATATGCGCTCGGTGGATGGCCGTTACCAAATCTCGGCGGCGGATGTTGAGCCACCCCCGCGCCGGGCTGAAGTGGTTCCGTCCCCGGCCGCCACCGCGGCGGACGACGATGCTCCGGCCTCTGCCGGGGCGGTGCATACCGAACCGCCACCGGCGCGGTCATGACCTACCTCTTTTGCTCCGCGAGTGACTCCTGGAGTCTGCGGTGGTCGAGCGGGGGTTGATTGATCCCCGGCTGGTGAAGGTCCGCGCCGGCGCACGTGGATCCGGATGGGCCGTCGGCACGTCGGGGGTGTTGACCGCTCGGCATGTCGTGAAGCCGTTTTTGAGCGGCGTGGTCGGGTGGTGTATCGCGGCGCTTGACCCCTCACCTGGTGCGTCCCATCGGCAGCCGGACCTGGGTGTAGGTGCCGCCGCCCTGCTCCCGTGGGGTGACAACGTATTCCAGCACGCCGCCACCGGCGAGGTAGCGGGTCAAGGCCGGAATCTTGACGTGCCGCAGCGCGACGGTGATTAAGTCCGCAGTGATCTCAGCATTGTCCTGGGCGCGCTCATCCGGAGAAAACAGCCACCGTGGCGCGGTGGCCGTCCGGCGTCCCTCCCGCCACGCCGCGACCAGCAGTGCAGGTAACCCACACCACGCCACCGCATGCACGACAACGGCAAGCGCGGTGAGCATCGCGTCGAGGAGGTGTCTGATCAGCGACCACCAGCCAGACCAGCCCATGCTGCCCGGCGTGAATGCCAGCCAGACCCCAACCACGAGCAGCAACCCGACCAGCACGCTTACCACCGTGAAGAGCGCCCTGAGCCCCGCGATCAGCGTGGCCAGAAGCGCCCGGAGCCGCTCGGCACGGCCGTCTTTGAGTGCCACCAACCGTTCGGTCCACTCGGCCAGCGCCTCCCGATCTCCTGCCAGCCGAGCCAGCCGAACTTGCTCCCGCACCGGTCCATAGGTCAGCGCGTCAACCGCGCGACGAACCCAACTTACGTGACCTTGACCCATGACGTAGACAGCGCGGACCGCCACCCGTGCGGACTGCATCACCCGCGACACCACCGCCTTGGTGACGTTGTTGGGACGATCTGACTCCCGGAAGACTGCCGCCCTCGCGAGCGCGGGTAGGCGGTGCAGGCCCCGGCGACGGGCGTACTCGGAATCGGTGATCAATTCTCCGTCGAGCACGTCCGCTGCTGCCCGTTCCACCTGTGATCCCGGCACTTGGGGTGCGGCCGGATCTGGGATCACTACCGATCCTGGCGCGGCGATCTCGAGCTTGCCGTTGTGCCCATCGGAGGTGGCGTCGCTCGGCTTGTCGTCGTCTGGCGTGGTCATCGCCGAGTACCCTGCCGTGTGAGGACGGGCGGATCTCGAAGACGGTCAGGGCCTTGGTGAGGATGTAGGAGGCCAGCAGCGCCGGGAGGCCGAGCACCACCCACAGCAGTGTCTGGTTGGAAAGGTGGATGATCACCAGCCATTGCACGCCGACGATCACGAGCGCGGTCGTCAGAACCCGCCCGATCAGCGATACCGCGCTAGTCCCGACCCGGGCGATGTCAGCCGCCGCACGGGCTCGCCGCGTCCCCGCCTGCGCCTTGAGCACGACGGCCAGGAAGGCGAAGGCGGCCATCCCGCCGAGGAACAACTCCGCTCCGTTCACCGCTGGCCTTTTTCCTCGTTGGGCGGTCCCTCGAGGTCCTCACGTATGCGGGAGGACCAAACTTTGTGCAGGGCGCGGCGGTCGTCGGTGTTCAGCGCGCCCCACACTCCGACTGTCTGGGTGCCGCCGAGGCGTAGTTCGAACTCCAGGCACTCGCCGCGGACGGGGCAGCCCGCGCACATCCGGGTGGCGAGTTCGCGGTCCGGGTCGTCTTCGCCGGTCCACTCCGGTGGCTCGCCGAAGGTGGTTTCCCATAGGCAGCGGCCCTGGGCGGTTACCCAGTCGGCGAGCACTTCGGTGGGCACGTCGGCCAGTTCGTCGAGTTCGGCGGCCCATTGCGCGTAGCGCTGCGGTTCGCTCATCGCCGGCCTCCCTCGGTCAGCCGGGCCACGTCACGGGACAGTCGGCGTTCGGCGGCGATCGCGGCCACATCGACGCAGCTACCGGTCTGCGCTGCCCGCGTCGCGAGTTGCTCCACAGCGGCAGCCGGGATGACGTAGCGGGATCGGACTCGGATCGCGGGGAAGGCGTCCTCGCGGATGGCGCGGTAGATGGTTGCCGTGTCGACTCGCAGCAGGGCTGCGGTCTCGGCGACGGTGTAGAAGCTGGCCCGTTCGGCGGTGGGCTTGTCGTTATTCACAACAGCGTTCTTTGGTCGATTTCGACAGAGTTGACTTATTTCAAACAGATATGGGCGTGGTGGATCGCTCGACCGCGACAAACGCGCGCCGCTGGGTCGATGAAGGGCAGGGGGCCGCTAATCTCTGCGCCGAGGCGGAGCGCGGAGGAATAAGTGGAGGACTGGTCGGCCGTCGCTGAGGCCATCAGCGATCGGGTGAATGAACTTGGCTGGCGGCAAGGTGAGCTTGCGGAACGTTCGCATGTTTCTCGGGCGACCGTCCGCGAAATCCAGCACCACATCGTGCAGCGACGCCGAAGCGCACGGACCTTGGAGGCGCTTTCGACCACGCTGGGCTGGCATCCACGACACATCGAGGCAGTGCTGCACGGACGCCGACCACCGGAGCTGCCCGAGCCAACCGTCAGAAACGGGGAAAGTCTGTGGTCCCGCATGGATGCGCTCGAACAGCATTTGAGCGAGATCACTGAACGGCTGGACGCTATCCAAGCGGATCTCATAACGGTGATAGATCATGTCCGCAAAGACAGCTAGGCCGGGACGTTTCCCCGTGTTCGGCTGGACGTTTTCCATGCCAGAAATTCAACTGCGAATTCGTCTTGCATCCCATGCATCGCCGATGCATATCCAGTGCACGTCGAGTGCACATGCCCCTACGAACATCGGTTGGCCGATGGATTCGGTGACTGTCTGGACGGGCCGCACCGCGTGTGCGCTGCAGGCCGCGCTCCGGCTGAGCAACGAGTCATTCGCCGAACATCTGGGTATCGGGGTACGAACTGTCGCCGCCTGGCACCAAAAACCCACGCTTAAACCGAAATCCGAGATGCAGCAACTCCTGGACACAGCACTTGAGCAGGCGTCGCCGGGAGTCAGAACACGATTCACCCGTCTCCTGGCTGGATTCGCGAGCCCGCCAGCCGCCCGCGCGGACCCAGTTCCAGCGCCGAACGCGCCGCACACACCGCCCAGCCAACACACTGGCACCAGCCACGACAGCGCTGCCACCGCCGATGCCGTGGACCGGCTGCGCACCGACCCTCACATCGACGCGGCACTCGACTGGCTCGACCGGAGCGCCGGTTGGACCGCAGGAGCCTCAGCGTAGGAGGGTGAATCAGCACCACATCGCACAAGCGCTCGCCGAGTACTACCACCAACCACTATCGCATCATGGCCGGTACGCCACCCGATACGGACCGGACCGGGAGGGCGCGACCAGCATCCTCACTTGCCCAGAATGGCTCGATCTCGGTTGCCCGCTCCTGAGTCCGAACGACCGGCTCACCCTTGCCGGTACCGTATCGAGCGACGAGGCATTGCTGGATGGTCAAGCAGTAGATTCTGCGGTCCAAAGACTCGTCGAGACACTGGCGCTAAGCGTACGACTCACGAACATGCCTTTGTACCGACTTCTGGACGTGGATATCAAAGGAGGTCATATTGCCGGCGCTGTCGGTGTCGCGCCATTCGTCGAGTATGCCCTCACGATGGACCTACTGGAAAGCGAGCTGATCACGACCGTCGCAACGCGCCCGGTACGCGTCAATACTCCTGACACACCGATCCTCGTAATAGCCCAACAACGCCTGCGCTACGTCACTCCGGCCGACCCCTGCTCGCCGAACGTTCCGGTCGTGAAGCGCATGTTCATCCAGTGCTCCGAGCCGGGAGACCACCTTCCGC
>JALZDN010000016.1 GCA_030862525.1 Actinomycetota bacterium
CGGACCGATACGACCTCTCGGACCCGGCCAACCAGCGCAAGTTCGACGCCGCCGACGCGCTAGCCGTGCTTGCCGACAAGGCCGGTATCTCGCTGATCCACCTGGCGCTGGCGTTCGTCCTGCAGCACCCGGCGGTGACCGCGCCAATCATCGGCCCGCGCACCATGGAGCACCTGGAGTCGCAGCTCGGCGCGGTCGACGTGGTGCTGTCAACAGATGTGCTGGACCAAATCGACGAGATCGTCCCGCCCGGCGTCACGCTATCGCGCTCCGACGCCGGTTACCTGGCGCCAGCGCTGGAGGACCCGTTCCTGCGACGCCGCCGCATCACATGAGGTTCCGCTACAAGGCCTCGGTCACGTCCGGTGCCCAGCGCGGCGAGGTTCAGCGCAGGGGGATCTCGGTGTGCGGTCTTCGTCGCTGATGCCGTCGGCGTCGATGTCCAAGCCTTCGTTTCACTCAAGGCCCTCCAGGGGTGAGTATGGGCGCCGCACGCCGCTTAGGCGCCGGGGAAAAAACAGAACGGGTCCTGCGGGTTCGAGGTACACGCGCACGTCGTCCTGTGGCTGTGGGAAGCGTTGGGCGGACCGCTGCGCGAAGGTGGATTCTGCGACCGTAGGGCAGCGCGGGACCTCAGAGATGGACCTTGTCCATTGGACTGTCCATTAACTTCAGTCCTCCACGTACTTTTGGGGCATCGGCGGCGCAACCATGGCAAGCGAAATGCCCGGTAGCGCTACTCCTATCTGGTGAACTTCGCACTACGGATCAGAAGGTTGGGAGTTCGAATCTCTTCGGGCGCGCCATATGTAGACCGCCTCTGACCAGGCTGCCGCCCGCGCGTGCCGGCCCAGGACCGTGCCACTTCTCCTCAGCTCCATGGCACGCCCAACAACACCTCTCAGCTCGTGGTGACGCGGCAGGGTGGACGACCTCCCTGCCGCGTGATTGCACGTAACTAAACGGCACCGTCGGCCGCAGGAACTACCAACACCAGGTCCCGCGTGGCTGACCGCGGTTCTGGTGTGTGATGAGTGCGCTGCCGAGTACAACGTTGACCTCGACGCGTGCCCCGCGTGCGGCGGCGTTGTTGCAGTTGGCGAAGCCGAGACAGGCGAGTGGGTTGATCCTGGGGTTGGTCAGATCGCCAGGGCCAGCTCATCGAAGGCGGCCATCACCCAAGGTCACTGGCGCGTCAACGCCGCGCTCGTAGTGGCCTCCCATCCACGGACGCAACAGTGCCGTAGCTACACCCTCAGAAATCGGAGGACCTCGCGCCACACTTCCGGCTGCGCGATCCACCACACCGCCCCGGCGAGTGCCGCTATCAGCACCAGGGCCAGCACGACCCGAAATGACAGGTAATGCGCAGGTACGGGATCCCTCACGACGCGGCAGCCAGCTTTTGCGTGGGGATTGACACGCCGGAACGGCCCAGCAGCCACAGCAGTGGCTGTGCAGGTGACGTGGGGTCGCCCCGGCCGTCCACGCTGGTCACAGGGTTGAGCGAGGACACCAGGAAGTAGCGGACGATGCCGAAGTCACGCGCGACGCCGTCGAGCATATTGTCCAGACCCTTGTCCCGCAGCCAGGTCTCGACCTCTCCCGGTGCTGCTTCGGGGTGCAGGTCTGCGGCGGGAGGAAGACCAACCAGCAGGTCGGCCTTCACCACGGCGACAGCGAGCGGCTTGCTCTTCAGCTTAATGCCTTGGTCGCGCAGCAGCTGGGCAGTGACCAGGTAAGACTGTTCGGGATGCATCTTGGCCGGCTGCGCCGCCTCCAGCCGGGATGCCAGAGCCCCGGTGAGATCGTCCGTGACGGCGGGTATAGAGAACGGGTCGAGAACGAACACCAAGCCTTGCGCATCATCGAGGAAGGCCAGCTCGCTGCTCTGCTCGCGGTTGCTGAAGAACTCGCCCGCCGCGTCGAACAGATGCAGCAGCGCCTTACATCGCCCCGCCGTGAGCGCGACGGTGATTCCCGCTGGTGGCCGGTCGGCCTCGGTCTTGGTGGTCTGCATCTCCGACGCCACCACCGTGGTGGCGTCGGAGAAGGTGTTCTCGCTTTCCGGCCCAACCGGGCACAGCGACCCGCCGGTCGCCGTCAGGTGCCGGGCGAGGGCGACCATGCCGGCGAACACCAGCCGGGTCTTGCCGGCCGAGGCGGGTCCGAACACCGGGATCAGCACGTCGGTCAGCACGGCCGCCCCGGCGCGCAACGGGCGGTCACACTTCTGGCACACCGGCACCAGCCCGGCTGCGGCCTGCAAGACGGTGGTCGGCAACAGCGACCCACACTCGCATCGGCGGACGAAGGCACCGAGCCGACCCGCCCTGATGTCGTGGTGGGTAGCGCCGCACCGGCAGCGGTAGGCCGGCAACCGGTTGCGGTAATTGCAGCCGGAGTAGTGGCAGGTCGCCTTGGCGCCGCGGAACGCCCGGATGCCCAGGTCCACCCCGCGCAGCAGACCGACAACGAGCAGCCAGCCCAGCCACGCGAGGACCAGCACAACCGCGAGCAAGCCGTAAAATGCGATGCCGCCCACCGCGGCGCCCGCCGTGAGTGCGAGAGCCCCCGCCAACGGCAGCAGCAACAGCGGTCCGAGAAACAGCACGGCCGGCGCGTTGGCTACGACCTCGGCCATCGACGCCCACATGCGCGCCACCACGAAGGCGGTGTGTGCCACCGCTGTGCGGAGGTCGGTGCGGCTCTGCGCGAACAGGTAGTTCGGCCAAGCGCGGTCGCGTCCGAAGTTCGACTTGACGTTGGGTAGCCGCTTCTGAACGTCGGAGGGGGTGACGGTCGGGGCTTCCAGGGCCTTGGCCTGCAGCAGTGTCCCGACCAACATCCCAATCACCAGCAATACGCCGATACCGCCCGCGCCGGCGACCACGAAAGGCCAGGCAGGGTCGATCACGTAGATGAACGCGAAGTAGCAGGCCGCTGCGTAAAAGGCAACGAAGAGAGCGCCGATGACTACGGGCACGGCTCACTTCCCACGCTTCTCGGGCTTCTTGACTGATCCGGGGCCCGATCGCCGACGCAGGCTCCAGCGGCGGGGTTCCACCGTGGACACCCAGTCCCACCACGGCTGTCCCAGGCCATCGGGATAGCTGCGCTCGACCGCGGTCCGGACGTCCTGGGGCATCGCGGCGACGAGTTGGGCGAGGCGGTTCAGCAGCCGGCGCAACACGGCCCGCTGCTGCTCAGTCCTGGGTCTGCCGGTAGCCCTGGGTGTACTGGTAGCCAAGGCGAAGGTGAACGCGACGGCCCGGCACTCGCCGGCTGTTGCGGTGCCGACGTGGCTTGGCCATCTGGCCTTCAGTGCCTGGTGCAAGGGCGTCGCGATTTCGTCCGAGCAGCTCCCTAACAGCGCGAGCGCGGCATCCCGGGGAGCGGCAAGCAAGCCGTCGAGCACAATGGGCACCCTGATCTCGAACCTTTGCCCAAGCTTGTCACCGACGTGGTGTACTGCGTCGTCACTCATGCGCAAGCCGGCAAGCCGCGCAGGCAACGGGTAGCCGTGTTTGCAGAGCTGGTTAATCGTCCACAGGGCTTCCTCTGACAGGGTCGGTTGTGCTTCGAGCACGGCACACAGCTGAGATCCGACTTCGGGGCAGAACGTCCGGCTGCTGTCCACCAGACCCACCAGGAATATGGCTGCTTCGGACATCTCTGGTGGTCGCGCGCCGAAGACGGTGTTCCAGGCCACTGCGCTTGGATGCGCTTCGTCGGCCATCCGGGCGAACGCCCATCCCTGGACGTCCCAGATCAGCTGAGTGCGTTGGGCGCCTTTGAGGTGCCGGCAGGCGGCGGCCAGCAGCTCCGCGTCCAATGCATCGGCCGGATCGCAGGCCTCCTGCCACAGCGGTCGCCACCAGCGCGCGCGGACCGCCGCCACAGCGTGGGCTTGATGCGGACCTGCCAACCAGCCTCGCAGCACGTCGCGTACCCAGTCCAGCACCTCAGGCGGCGCGGGCCAGCTCTCAGGTTGGAGGGCGGGGTCTGGTTGTTGCACCCACCACGCGGCGAACACGTCGGCGGCGCCGCGGAAATTCGCGATAACGGGCCGCAGGGCGTGCCGGTGGGCCACGGTGAGCAACGGAGGCACCTGGTCCGGACGCGCTGCGCGCAACGCCGCCTCGATCTCGGCGCGGCCCTGCTCATGGTCCTGGTCCTGGTGCGGACGGTTCAGGGGCGGCAGCGGCGCGAGCGCGGTCAGCATGCGCAGCGCGGCTACCCCATCGGATGCGGCCAGCACCTCCCCAATCTCGGCGTTGAGCAGTCCCCGACGGATGTGGGCGGTCGCCGGCGCCCACCCGCGCGAGTCGGCAACGGCGGCCAGCTTGCGCAGCTCGGGGGCACCCGGCGCCGCTTCCAACACCGCCGTCAATACCGAGTCGCGGGCGATCTTCAGCGCTTCCTCGGGCGCGGTCAGCAGCCAATCGGTCGCCTGCTGCAGCTGGCCTGGAGCAGTCAACCGCTCACCGGCAGCATCCACGACCGCGGCGAGGCGATCGGCGTCAGTCGCGTCAGTCTCTTTTGAGGTACCGGTCGCGCCGACCCTGGCGAACTGGCCCGCGAGCTCGACCGCGTCCACCACGTCGTAGGGGTCCTTGGCCAGCAAGCGGGTGACCCAGAAAGCCGCGGCAGCGGTGACCTCCACGTCGGTGTGCCGGCCCCGGTCGAGGTCAAAGACGGCGAGCCCGCTACCAGCTCCGGTGTCCGCCCACCGCCCCGCCCACTCCGGGTGCAGCGCGATGATGTCGTGCTGACCGTACTGGCCGTCCACCACGAAGATCTTGAAACTGATCCGCAGCGCCTGCGGCCGGGGCAGCAGCAGGGTCGCCGCGGCGACCCAACATGCGGCTTGCTCGGGGTCGGTGCTGACGAGCACCACCGTGCGCCGGTGCGCGGGGTTGGCGAGGTGGTGAATCGCTGAGAGCAGTGCGGTGAGCCGCGCCTGGCCGCCGGCGGTGTCGCGCACCCGATCACAGACGGTCTCGACATCGAGCGGTCCGGGTTGCGGGAGGGCCGCCAGCTCGTCGAGCTCGGTGCCCGGAGCAGGCTCGACGGCCCACCATGGTGCACCCCACAGCTGCGCGGGCCGCACCGCCCCGTAGTTCGCCGGATCCCGGGTGACGACGGCGTGGGTGAACTGGTTGCCCTCTCGGGTGCCGTTGACCTCCTGGCCGAGGTAGCGCCCCGCCGCGGTCGCGAACACGCCGCCCTCGCTGGTATGCGCGAGCGACGGCGGGTAGTCGGCGACCGACCTGCGGTCCCGCATCCACCGCACCGGAGGCTCGTAGAGCGCCGTGCGCTGCACGAGAGGCATGGCCTCGGGAGCCACTCCGGGCGACGCGGCCTGGAACTGGAAGCCTGCCCCGCCCTGCAGGCCCTGCCCCGGCCGGCAGTCGGTGTAGTACAGCGAACCGAAGCCGCCGCTCACGACCGGCTCCGGTCGATCACGCCGAAACCGCTGAGCAGCCACAGCAGCGGCTCCTCGACGCGGAACGGCTGCACACCGCCCGCGTCGACCTCCTTGGCCGCGTAGTCAGGGGCAGCGCCCAGCGCCGACACCGCGAAGTAGCGGAAGGTCGCGTAGTTGTGCATGAGGTGCGCGTCGATGTCGTCCGCGCCGTACTCGTGCAGCATGGCCCGCACGTGCTCGTGGGTGGTCTGGCCCGCCGTCTCCGGGTAGCCCGGCAGCGCCGCGGGCTTGGCCAGCAGCGGGTGGTTGCCGCCGAGCAGGGGGAAGAAGGCATCCATCTTTGCGAACACCACAGCCAGCGGCACCTTGACTCGCCTGCTCGCCTTGACGCTGTGCGACACCCGCAGCAGCTCGGTGATCCGGTTGAGCACCTCCAGCGGTGGCTCGGCCTCCCGGACGGCGGACGCGGGAACGTCAATGCGGTCCATCACTCCGGGCAGCTGCCACGGGTCCAGCAGCAGGACCAGCCCGTTCGCTACGCCGAGGTAAGCCTGGGTGTGCACCCGGTCTTGATTGGTGAGGTCCTCACCGGCCGCGTCGTAGAAGGAGAGCACCGTGGTGCCGAAGGTCTGCCTGCCGAATTTGCGCCTGGGCTGCCGCCACTCGATGACGACCGGCGCGCGCAGCCCGTCGAGCGCCCCAGCCGTTTGCTCGAAGAGCCTTCCGTGCGTGAAGAGCTGCTCTTCGTAGTCCTCCAGCCATTGCCGTGGCGACCCGGTGCCACCCTGCTGATCCCCGCTCAGCCGGATATCGGCATGGAACCGTCGCCGCACCGTCGTGCGCAGCTCGTGGTGCAGTACCGACAGGTAGACGGTCTTGCCCGCGCCCTTGCCGCCGACCATCCCGACGAGCGGGCTGCGGCTCTCCGCGAAGATCGATGACAGCGGCGTGTGGCAGGCCGGGCAGGCCCGTACGCCGGTGCGGCCGCCACAGTGCGGGCACGCTGCCATCCGAGCCGCACCGACGACATTGCTGAGCAAACCGCCGATCAGGTGCCGCGGCGGTGACAAGAAGGTCGGATATGCCGCCGTCCGGACATTCGTCAGCTGCTGGCGGAGCTCGTCTTCCCGCTTCGTGCACCTCGAGCCGCCCGGTACCCCGCGTCCGAGGCACTGGTAGGCCAGTCCGGCCTGGTTGATGAGGTTGTAGCAGTACGGGCAGGCGACGGTGGCCATCTCAGGGCACCTTCAGCTGCCCGACTGGCGGGTCGATAAGCAGGGCGGGCGCGGGCTCGGCAAGAAAGCACCGCAACCAGTACGGCCTGGGAAGCCGCGGGACGGGCGCCTCCAGCACCACCGGAACCGCAGGGTCGATCACGACCGGCTGCCGCAGCAGCTCCACGCCCGCGTCAGGTGACAGCGGCATGGCGTGTCCGGCCGCGGCCACGATGATCACAGTGATACCGGAGACGGGCTCCGCACTGGACAGCGTCACCAGGCAGGTCACTCCGTTGATGAGGCGGTAGCCGCGGCGGCGCAGCTGGTAGGTCAACTGTGGAGGGCGCTCCTCGACCACCACCGGCGTCATGGACGAGCGGCTCTCCTCTCCGTCGCCGAGTATGACGGCGCCCACCTCGACACGCGAGACCCCGGAAAAGCCACGGAGCTGGCAGCCGCCCTCGTCGCGGTACTGCTGCAGGGTGATGCGCCGCTGGCCGCCGGCCCACTGCACCTCGGCGGCGCTTACCTTGTCAGGCCACAGCCACGTGACGCGGACATCGTCGCCGAACCGCTGAGCCCGTAGCCGGCGCACCGGATCGGTGAGGGCCACGACGGCGTCCTGCCCACGGACCGCGCCGTCAACGCCGAGGGTGAACGGCACGCAGTAGGAGCGACCGGGGAGCACCTGCGCGACGAGCGTCATCGAGTCACCCTGCGTCGACTCACGATGGGCGGTGCGCGTGCCGTCGAGCTCGACGCCGTAGCCCGCCAGCTCCACCAGCGCCACCACCTGGCCGTATTCCCACGGGCACGGCTGCGACGAGTTCCGGATGACGATCTCGCTGCCGGGGTGCTGTGACCAGGACAGCCGCACCATCAGACCCGCGCCGGTTGCGGGCGCCGCGGTGAGCGCAACTGGCCGGGCCTCCGGGCGGGTCACGCCGCGCACGACGACGGGCGCAGAACGCAACGCGCCACGCCCGCCGGGGCGCGGGTAGCAGGCGACCAGCGTGTAGAAGTACTGAACGCCGTCGACGGCTGTCTCGTCGCAGAACGCCTGGTTGCCGTCGGCGACTACCGGCTCGCCTTGGCCTTGCGAAATGCCCGCGGTGCGGTGGATCTCCACAGCCGCAACGTCGGGGTGGACCCGCCAGCGTGCCGTGACGACGTTGCGGCCGCCCTCGACGACCACGTCGGTGACCGGTGGGACGACCTGCGCCGTGGCGTAAACAGGGCGCGACCACTGCCCAGCTCGTGGCGACGCAGGTTGTGCTGACACCGTGCGCGCGAACACCGCGTAGTGCACCCGCTGCCCGACCGGGGGTGCCTCGTCGTTGGTCGAGTGCCCGGACCGGATCGGGATTTCGCGGCCGTCGGCGGGACTGGCAGGATCCCGCCCCTCTCTTCGGACCACGCGGAATGTGGTTGCGTCGCCGTGATCGGGTGCCGGGCGCCAAGCGATGTGCACGCCGCAGCCATCGGCGTCTGCGGTGACCGAGACAACCGGCGCGGCCGGCACCCTGGCCAGCTGTTCGGCCAGCTCCGGCAGGTCGCAGGCCAACCGGTGCGCCTCGGCCAGTCGCGTCCGCGCCTGCTCGTCGCAGCCGGTGCGCAGGTCCTCCGTAGCGGCAAGGCGCAGACTGTCCAGCTGCTTGCGTTGACGCTGCACGGCTTCGCGCGCCGTCTCGCCGTCCGGGCCGGCAAGGCTGGTGGCGAGCTGGTGCGCGGCGACCAGTTTTCCTTCCGCCAGGGCCTTGGTGACGGCCGCGAGCGACTCGCGGCGGCCGGGCTCCGCGAGCACACTTACGGCGATGCGGCTCGCGTCGGCACTCCGCAGCCCGCTGCGGGTCAGCAGGCTGAACAGCGTGCGGAGCTGGGCACCCTCGCCGCGCTTGTCCCGGACTTCCTGCAGCAGGTGGAACAGAGCCAAAGCGGTGAGATCGGTCCCGCCGTTGGCCTCATTGACCAGGATGCCCACGGCTTCCCGGCTCGCCCGGGTCGCCGGGCTGTCCGGCGCCTTGTCCAGGTCCTGTCCGCGCCTTTCGGCGGTCTGCCGCGACAGCGCCGCGGCCCGGTCGGTGGGCAGCGGGGTGACGGTGAACCCGCCGAGCAGACCGAACGTGGACAGATCAGGGAACAGCAGCCGCGGGATGCTGTCGACGCCTGCGGCGAGCAGCTTGATGTGCAGGCTCTCGAACCTTCCGCGCATCCCGGCCGCAGTCGGGAGCTCGACCGGTTCGACGATCGCCAATCCCGCGGTCGTGCAGGCCTGGTCGATCTCGGCATCCCCGAGGGTGGGATGGGCGGCAGCCGCGGCCCGCAGCTGATTGTGCGTGATCACACCGAGCTCACCGTGGCTGGATTCCAGCAGCGCGGCCAGGTCCTCAAGGTCCGAGCCGAGCTGCTGGTGGCGGGCCGCCTCCCGAGCCTGCCACCACTGCGGGCTGGTGAGCTGCGCGCTGCCACCGCGCTGGAGGTCCTGATGCTCACGCAGCAACTGCTGGCACACCAGGCCGGTCGGTCCGGCCTTCAGCGCCGCCTTGTTCCACAACCGGACCACGCTGTCGATCCGTTCGCGCAGCGCGGCGAAATCCATGGTCAGGTCGACCGCGTAGCGGGTCAGCAGATCGTCGGGAAGGTGAGGCAGCCGCTTGCGCAGCGGCTTCAGCACCTGGTCCTCGTAGACCCGAGGATCAAACCCGGCCACCTTTCTCAGCTCGAGATCGAGATCTTGGAGACCGCGCTGATGGCGTCCTCCAGCTGCTCGGTGGACAAGCCAACGGTGACCTTGATGAACACGTCATTGCCGGTGCTGCGCTCGGTGGCCCGCAGCTGGAGCAGACCGTCCTCGTCGATGGACATGACGATGTCAAGCGATGCGAACTGTCCCACCGGCTGAGGCGGGATGCCCGTGATAGTGCCGCGGCCGTCGTCGATCGGGTTGTTCGCCGACCGTTCCTCGCTCACCACCGTGCCGGCCTGCTCGTACAGCTGGATGAGGACCGCGGTCTGGTCGTGGCGGATGGTCTTGGCGGCGACCGTGCGGTCGCCGGTGGGCAGCGGATCGTTGGCGAACGCCAGGTGCTTGACCCAATCCCGGCCGGTGTCAGGATCGTGCATTCCCACCCCGAAGGCCTTGGGAAGAACGCTGCGAGTCTTCTTGGCGGACAGCTGCTGGACCGTTGCCTCGGCCAGGCCGTACTGGTGGGCGACGTCCGTGATGACCTTGGCCGCCGCACGCTGCGCTTCGGCGTCACTGCCGGCGCTTTCCTTGGCCTCCTGCTGCATCCGGTACACCACCCGGGACAGCGCGAAGATCGCGGCGCCCTTGGCGACTGCCAACTCCGGATCGTGCAGCTTCGGATCCCAGCCGAACTCCTTGACCAGCCGGGCACTCACCATCGGCATGCGCGTGGACCCGCCGACGAGCAGCACCTCATCGATCGTCGCGCCCGGTGACCGCTGCTCCAAGGCGTCCAGCGTCCGCCGCACAATCTCGATGGTCCGATCCAGCAAGTCGGCGGTCATCGTCTCGAACTCGGCGCGGGTGACCTCGATCCGCGCTGCGGCGCCGGCGAAACGCAGCTGCACCGGCCGACTTTCCTGCACCGACAGCTGCTTCTTGACCTCTTCGGCCTTGTTCGCGACCTCCTGGAGGAACTCCGCGTCCTCCTCCGGAGCCTCCGGGGGTGCGGCCTGGTCGACGAAGCGCTCCAGGAGGTGGTCGCGCAGCCGGGCGTCCCAATCCGCGCCGCCCAGGTTGGTGTCCCCATCGGTGCACACGACGGTGATCTCGCTGGCGCCCACGTGGATCACCGTGGTGTCGAAGGTGCCGCCGCCGAGGTCGTAGACGAGGACAGTCTTGTCCGCCCCGCCCTTGGTCAGGTCGTAGTGCACGGCGGCGGCCACCGGCTCAGGCAGGATGCCCACGACGTCGAGTCCAGCGATCAAGCCGGCCTTGTTGGTGGCCTCTTTTTGCCGCGCACCGAAGTACGCGGGCACGCTGATCACAACCTGGTCGACGGGGCCGCTGGTGTAGTTCGCGGCGTCGGTGGCCAGGCGGCGCAGGATCAGTGCCGAGATCGACTCCGGTGTGTGAACCTCACCGTGGAATTCGTATTCCCGATCCTCGCCCATCTGCCGTTTGATCAGGCTCACGACACTGTCGGCGTCGATGAAAGCCGACTGCTTGGCCGACTCACCGACCACGACGTTCGTCGGCGTCTCGAACTGCACGACCGACGGTGTGATCTCGGCATTGTTGTCATTGCGGCACACCGTCGGCCGGCCAGTCTCGTCAATGTAGGCGATCGCGGAGTAGGTGGTTCCTAGGTCGATACCGAAGACGCGGCTCGCCCCATTGGCACTGTCAGCCATCCGTCTGCTCCTTCATGACATAACGGTGAACCCTGACGCGAGCCGGAACAACGACCTTTCCGCCGTCGATTTCCGCATAGCCGTCCTGCACCACCTCGGCAACCGTGCCGTCGCGCTCGGGGTCGTCCATCTCCACGACCCCGGCGACCTGTTGGCGGCTCGGCGCGAACGTGGCGCCAGCTTCCCGAGCCAGGACGGCGACGCCGCAGCGCTCCAACATCTCCTCCACGGTCGCCGCGAACGAACCGAGCAGGGTCGCGACCTGCGGACCGGTCATCTCGGCGGGAACCGTCTCGGCCTGCCGCAGTAGACCGTTGCGCAGCCGGCACAAATCCGTGATGATCGGCCGCAGTCGGCCGGCCCGCTCGATCGCTTTAAGGCGCTCGATCTCTTCGTGTTGACGATCGATCACCCGCTCCCTGGCGAGCGCCCGGTCGCTCTGGCTGGCGAACTTCCTGGCCACCTCGGTAAGCCCGGCCTCAATCGCGGTGAGCCGGAGGTTGAGCTGGGCCGGCAGGGGCGCCGCCTCTGCGACGACGGCTAGCTCACCTACGACGTGACCGTTCTCATCGTGCACAGGCGGTTCTCTCGGCTTGAGTTGTGGCTCTGCAGCCGCATCGTCAGGGGTGTCCTTTGGGCGCATGTCGTCCATCTCTGCAGTCGGATATCTCCAGAGGAGCTCCGGAACCCGGGTCAGAAACCACCTCCATTGGAGTAACCTCGAGCTCCTGTGTGCAACCGGCGCGCATGCAGGGCGCGTGACGATCGCATTGCAGCTCGACTGGCGCGCCGCCGTCTGAACCCTGAAACCACCGCGCACCCGTCACCGCTCCTATGACAGGCTACCTCGCTGTCCAAGCTGGAGAAACGCCTTGCTTGATGGGATTCACCGGGTGCGCCAGACCCGTCGGGACCATACCTGCGCGCCGATTCATCGGTCTCCGCGGCCGTCGCACCACACGTGCCCACTGCCCGTGCCGCCCGAAATAAATTGAGCGCCCGCAGTAGCGTACTTTCCGACCGTCATCGAGCCATCTGGCGTCGGAATACCTTTACCAGCCTGGTAGGCGAGCTCGTTGAGCTGCTCGCGCAGCCGATCTCGGTCACGGTTATACAAGTAACGACGTCGAACAGTTCCGTCCGGCTGAGGGACGTAGATCGCGGCTTGCCATAGGCCATCCTTTCGACGAGTGATGGTCCCCTCGCCGTTCGCCCGCCGGCCACGGCGTTTCTTGATCTCGGCCATCACGCCGCCCTTTCCGTTTCGCTCAGCCGCTCGCCGCAGGCGACGCGGACTAGATCTTTACCGAGGGCAGGCCCGAGGCCGCCAGCGCGGAAACCATGGCGCCACCCTGTGTGCTCTCTCGTCGTGGTCGCGTATGGAGTACCGGTCAGAGGGCATCTCACACGTTCCGGTCGATCATTGGCGCTACCGCTGGCGCTTCTATGCCGCTAGCATCGCGACTCCGGTTATGCAGCTAGCCGCTTTCCACAGCACATGCTGGATGGGAGCGCTGCTGTCGCTCGTGTCGGTGTCCCGCCCCGGCGCGGGGTCGCGGTAGCTCCTGATCCGGAGAAATCATGCTAGGAGTGCGCATGATCGCGAACTATCAGGGCGGTGGTTGCCCGTCGCTGCGGTGGGGCCGGTGACAGGGTGACGCTGATCAGTCCGGGCTGTGCCCCGGAAAAATTCTTGACGGTGACCGCGCTGTCCTGCCCTGGGCAGGGGGTGGTGGTGTTGCGGGTGGTCGGTGAGGTGGACCTGGCCACTCTGGGTTGGCTGCGGGAACACCTGCACAAGTACGTGTCCAGCGACTACCGGGGGGTGGTTCTGGATTGCACCGAGGTGCCATTCCTGGCGGCGTGTGGGATCAGCCTGCTCGTCGAAATCGCCGAGCGGGCCCACGCCCAAGGGATGGCGCTGCGGCTGGTGACCCACACTCCGCTGGTGCTGCGTGCCCTGCAGGCCGCCTTGGCAGACCAGCTGATACCTCGCGCCGCCACGGTGGCTGAGGCGGTAGCGCAGTGCGCGGCCTAACCCCAACATCGCCGACAGACCAGCAAGCAGAATCTGGGGTCAGGAGCGGCGGGGTTGGAAAGGGCCCGGCTCTGGTGGCTCACCGCCGACGGTGCTGACGATCTCAGTCGCCAGATCGCGGAGCTTGACATTACGATTCTGTGAGGCCCGCCGAAGGATGTCAAAAGCGGCCGTGGCGCTGCAGCGCTGCTGAGCCATCATCACCCCGGTGGCTTGATCAATGACCGCGCGCGAGGCCAACGCCGCATGCAGATCGTCTGACATCTGCGTCTGATCGGCCAGCTTCACCGCGACGGCTATCGCCCCGGCGGCGTTGGCGGCGAACATTTCCAGCTGCCCACGACTGTTCTCGGCGAACGCGTCAGGCCAAGTCGAGTAGAAATTGTAGCCACCCATCGACCCGGTAGGACCGCTCAGCGGCAGCCCCAGACACGAGCGCACACCCTGCTCGTGTGCGGCCGGGCAGAACCTCGGCCAACGCTGCTCGCTGGCTGTATCGGCGATGTAATGGAGCTTTCCGGTGGCCAGGGTCTCCAGACACGGACCTTCACCGAAATCGTACTGCAGCTGATCAATCCGTCCGGTCCACTCATCACTGGCGGCCAGGGTGACCGGCCGGGAGTTCTGACGCACGGTGACGCCACATGAGCTGCCCTCGGGCAACGCTTGCGCCGTGAGCTTGGCCAACCGGTCAAGAAAGCCGTGCAGGGTGCCGCTTTCCAGCAGCAACGCCTGCAACTCCACCAACGACGAATGATCAGAAAGCTCCGGCGAGGGCACCGACATGGCAAAACCAGCAATCCGTGGGTATTTCGTTCCCAGCGGCTACCGTAGATGCCACGTCCGGACGGCGTGCACGAAAAACCCTCGGCAACACACTGACCCTACCCCCTCCGGAAAGACACCGTTCCAGCGTCGCGCGGGGGGCGGTTGCCGCCACCACGACCGTCGGCACCTCAGCTGAATCCGACAGGGCTTAAGAATGGCCCGCAACGATCCGGTGCAGAGCAGAGGTGCCTCCGGCGGGCCCCCGCTCCAGGATGGCCACGGGGCTGGGCATGAAGGTGGTGGGTCACCAGAGTGGCCGGGTATCCTGTCACGTCAGCGCCCGAGGCATAGCAGACCAGGGCCAGGCGTCCAGGTCGTTCATCGCACGCGGCGCTCCACCTGGACGCCTGCCTCTGGCCCGCTCCGAGGCGAGCTCGCCGACGTGACGGGATACCCGCTTTCACCCCGCTCGTCCTGCGTCAGGCATTCTCCCCGACTACCAAAGGACCGCACGGCATCCAGAAGCGCTGGTAGCACGTTCTATCTCGTATCGTGGCAACAGCCAGAATCCGCGCCCTCAGTGGACAACGAGCTGAGGCGAGCACTGTGACGCGGTCGTCACACACCCTCACGACCACACAGGGTAAATTAGCTACGCCTAACTTCGTGGTGGGAGTTTAGGCAGTTCAGTTGGTGCACGTCGGGCCCGGCTGGGAACTCTTCCGGTCGGGCCCGACCCTCGTCCACCGGCCACAACTAAACCACTACCCGCCACAAATCCCCGCGCCTGTACCGTCTGCGACAACACCGCCGTGGTGTGGTCATCCGTCGCGCGTTGTCTATCCGTCCGGACGCCCTTATGGCCTCCGTCAACAGTGGTTGGGCCAGCAGACACCAGCGTTTCGCGCCGGATCGAGCTAGTGGTATCGACGTCCGCGCGTATGCCTCCCGGATCCGGCCGTGCTGTCGCATGCCGCATTGCAGTGGATCACTGGCACCTAGTCCGGCTCATGAATGACATGCTCACCGAGGTTTGCTAACGAGTCCCCCCGCCAGCTCCACGGTCGACGCGGTGTAAAGGCCGATCTGGTGTGGGCGCACCGTCAGACGCTGCTCACCGCTGGCGACCGGCTTACCCACCGCCAACCTTGCCGAGACCGACCCTGAGCGCATCCGCCACCGGCTGTGGCGCTTCTACCACATCTGCACCCGCGCCGACATGCATGAGACCACCCACCTGGCCACCACCACCGAGACCTGGTAGCCAGCCATCCACGTCGCGCTTACATAGCAGGTAAGCAACGTTTTATCTGGATGACGTTGGCAGCCCTTCTGAGACCAGGACCTCGCATAGCTGGTCTAAGTTCCTTGATTGCTTGTTTGCAATGTCCTCGCCGAGCAACCTCAACGTGCGTATGTTTGTATTGGTCGCATCGTCTAAATCATCACTGCCCTGGCTCAATACAGTCTGGAATCGGTAATAGCGACTAACTCCTGATCGATCCCGGCATATCTGTTGCAGCTGATAGTCAACCGTGCTGCTCACCCCATCAAAGATCACTCCCAGAAGTGGCTGAGCCCAGAGTGCAAGACCCCATCCATTTGCTTCGTCAAACGGGATTCTGCGTGTGAGGACGCCGGTCCCCAGAGAGACAACCAAGACGTCATCGCCTTCAGGAAACACCTCTCTATCCCTGGCTTCCGCGTAAGCACACATTGCTGGATTGTTGGCGAAGACGCCACCGTCAATAAGCGCGTAGTAGTCGGACGATCCCGACAGTTTGATCTTCGCAGGTTCGAAGTAGGTCGGCGCGGCGGATGTGGCCCGTCCAACATCCTTCATAAGGAAGTCATGGTTGGAGTCTCGCTGCGCGTGGTGGCTCTTAAAGAAAAATGGAGTCCGTCGCTCGATCTCGTAACTCGTTATGAGCAGATTCGTAAGTGCCTCGGAAAGACGAGTCTCAGCGAAGTACTCATCCAGAACCTGCTCTATGCCCTCTGCAGGAAACTTCTCCTCCGCGAAGTTGTTCACGCGTAGGCGCGATGCCAAAGCGATCGGGAAAATATGCGCTGTCCCTCCTGTTCATAAAGTTGTATTAGCTGATCCGCGGAGTACTGGGGTTTGCTGCCCTGGCCGGGCTTAGCCAAGGCAAGCGCAATAATACCTCCAGTGGATGTTCCTGCGATCAGATCAAAGGTGTTGGCGATCGGCTGACCAGTGCGTTGCTCGATCGCCGCAAGGACTACGGACGGGATTATGCCGCGGATACCACCACCATCGATGCTAAGAACTCTTATCATGACTGAATCTTTCGTGCTGAGGCCATCACTTCATCCACTACCCCAAATAAATGCTGCCGTACGTCGCGGATTATTGTGACGACTGGCATTCTGATCGATGGGATCATGTAGAGCGCTGCGCTGAACATCCGCGAACCTTAATTGCAGTCGGCAACTAATAGGTGCTTAGATGCCGAAGTTGACAATTCCGCGTGAGGCGTTCGACTGTGTTCATTTTCCCAGCCGCTCGTTCGCTATGCTTCTTGGCGCGCTAGTGATGCTCGCCTGGATTGTGCTCACTATGCGTGTACGTTCCTGGTGCGACAAGCGCCGTTCGGGTGACACGTTGACATCGGTGGTGCGCGCATCCAGAACTGACCAGATCGTTGATATCTGGGTCTCTTGACGATGAGGAGACCTATGAGTGATCCGCTGTGTGATCGTCAGGTGCGTCGTCGGCTGGCGGCGTTTACGCCATGCCGAGGAGGTCACCGGCAACGTGGCGATGACCTGTGAATCCGGGTCGCAGCCGAACCATCCTTGTGTCCGGATGCTCGTGTTCGAACGTATCAAGGATCCGCTCAAGGTAGGCCTTTCCCCGGGTGTACCCAGCGTTGGGCCAGCCGTGGGTGGGCCAGCTCTCGTCGACCCGTCGATCCTTGTGGACCCGGCGGGAAGGCGCGGGTGTGACCACCGTTTTGCGGGTACTCCACCCGCGCGGTGGGTCCGCGCCGCGCCTTGACCCTGCGCCGCGCTCGCGTACCAGACGAGGAGCCCCGTGGAGATCATCCCTCTTGACGAGCATCACCTGTTGATCTTCTGGGTGCAGTTCGTCGTCCTGGTGCTGATGGCCCGCTTGCTCGGCGCCGCGATGAACCGTATCGGCCAGCCAGCGGTCGTTGGCGAGCTTGCGGCTGGCCTGGTGCTCGGTCCCACGGTGCTTGGCGCGCTGTGGCCCTCGGGCGCGGAGTGGCTTTTCCCTCGGGACGAGGCGCAGTCGGCGATGCTGCTCATCGTCGCCTGGGTTGGCATCGTGATGTTGTTGATCCTCACTGGCTTCGAGACCGACCTTGCGCTGATCCGCCGGCTCGGGATGGCGGCGGTGGCGGTGGCGGCGGGCAGCGTGATCGTGCCGTTCGTGCTAGGGCTCGGGACCGGGTTCTTGTTGCCCGGGGAGTTCATCGGCGAGGGGCAGGGGACAGTGGTCTTCGCGCTGTTCATCGGAGCCGCGCTGAGCATCTCCTCGCTGCCCGTGATCGCGAAAATCCTCAGCGAGCTGGGGATGACCCGCCGGAACTTCGGTCAGCTCACGCTTGCCGCCGGGATGACGAACGACGTCATCGGCTGGCTGATCCTGGGCGTCATCGCGAGCATGGCCC